>CALZLE010000244.1 GCA_945788205.1 uncultured Desulfuromonadales bacterium | reverse complement strand
TGAGCTCACCAAAAATGACCACCGAACCTATGGGTGCGACTCACATTTTTTGCAAGCTCATTCACGACAAGCACTTACACTTCTTTTTCGCCTCCCATCCACTGGTCCAGGTTAGAACCTGAATTCCTGATCCGGCGAATCATAGCACAAGTCATTGAATCGCCTAAGCCCATCCAAAAATCTCCTCTGACCCCATGAAAACGCATCGGGTCAAACCGAGACATGGGTCATCGTTGCGGCCATTGTAGTCTTTCGCAAATCTCGTGAGGTTGGACCGTTGGCGATTCGCCCTCCTTCAACAGTGTCCCATAAATCACCGGTTTTCAGACACAGAATCGGCAAACATTGCAAATCTTGAATATTGACAGCAAAGGCAGGGCCACTTCGATCAGCACGTCGGAGCGGCCCTGTCTTGCTTCGGTCTACTATTCAGACACTTCTATGCAGTTCTCTGCATACAGCCGATAGACCGATGATCGGCTGATGCCGTAGTGTTCAGCAATTTCTGTTTTACTGCAACCTGGCGCTTCGAAGTCCCTTATCAAATCCTGAATCTCCAGCTTGGTCAGTTTGGGCTTTGCACCGAACCGGACTCCGCGAGCGATAGCTTTTGCACGGCCCTCCAGGGATCGCTCCCTGATCAGTTCCCTTTCGAACTCCCCGATCGCAGCAAGAATGTTGAATTGCAGTCGGCCATACATGGTCGTGGTATCGATCCCCTGATCCAGAACAACCAGGTCCACGTTTTTGCTTTCGAGTTTCTGAACGATCCCCGCCAAATCAACCACCGACCTTGCCAAACGATCGAGCTTGGTTACGACAAAAACATCATTATCCCGCACATAATCCAATGCCTTTTGAAGTTCTGGACGGTCCTTGGCAGAACGGCCGGATGCCTTCTCATGGAAAACTTTTTCGCAGTCTGCCAACCGATCCAGTTGAACATCCAGCTTTTGCCCTGCAGAGCTCACTCTTGCGTACCCGATCCTCATTCCCATGACTACCTCCTTTGCCGCTGTCGGGTTGAAGTCCGCTGCGGTGGGGGAAGTCATTAAAATTTGAAACGAAATAGACTGTTTGATCTCGTAATGGAGGGATAGTGGGGACCACCCTTGTACTGACGTGGGGATTGACAATCGTCCTTCGCTGGCGTACGCTTAAACGTACAGTTAAGGGAGGTGAAAATGCCAACGATCACTGCAACCGAAGCAAGAAAGAATCTTTATAGGCTGTTGGATGAAGTTTCAGAATCGCATGAGCCGATACAGATCACTGGTAAGCGTGGTAATGCGATCTTGATCTCCGAAGACGATTGGCGGGCTGTCCAAGAAACTCTGTATCTCCATACAATCCCAGGGATGAAGGAATCGATCGTTGAAGGGATGAAGACCCCCGTCGATGAATGCGACGAGGAACTTGATTGGTGAACTGGCGAATCGTTTATACCAAGCAGGCACAGAAGGACGCGAAGAAACTATCTGCATCGGGAATGAAGCCAAAAGCCATAAAGCTGCTTGATATCCTGGCAGAGAACCCATACCAGACACCTCCGCCATATGAAAAACTTGTCGGTGATCTGGCTGGAGCATATTCCCGCCGGATCAACATACAGCATCGGCTCGTCTACCAGGTCATGGAAGACATAAAGACGGTGAAGGTGCTGCGAATGTGGACGCATTACGAATAGTTGTTGAGCACCTACATTTCACTGCTCATCAGGCATAGATATGGCCCATCCGGTTTTCTGGATGGGTCATTCGCTTTTTGGGGATCTCTCACCCGCCTTGGGAGAAAGTGAATTTCTCAGGATGCAGGTTTTGCAAGACCGAAGAAAACGCTGAAAAACAGCGAACAATCGGGCAGATACAATATGAAACCACAAATAAGGCGGTCCTACCCCCATCTCTCGCGAGTCTTTTTTTGATTCTGACAAAATCCGTCAAAAAATAGGCAATATCGGTAAAGAAAACCTTTTTCTTTTTGGTTAAATGGATCTAAAGGCTTACCGAAGGGCGGACGAGGATATTCCAAAGGCTTAACATTAGAAAGGAGATTACAAATGAACATGAAAATATCAAATATTTATCCCGTTTCTTTTTTTGTAACGGCGTTATTATGGTGCCTTTTATCAACACAACACGCCTACGCACTGTGCGCTGCACAACCAGAGGACGGTAACTGGGCTAACGCTGACCTGAACACTCGAAGCCTAACACGGGCAGAATTACGCTTTACCTGCCAAGATCAGGTTCTTAATGGCCAACTCTATCCTCCCGGGCCACCTTGGCATATTCATCTTTGGGGTGCTTGCAGTCCTGCCGATTGCAACTGGGGAGAAGTTGGTGCAGAAAATGTGACTATTGGTGATCGCACCTATATTCACGCGGTTTATCACCATGGTTTTGCCACGCGGTATGTGTATGTGGATATGTCGCTTTACCGCGCAGGGCAATTATGGATCTGGATGTGGACCGATTTCACTGACCCAAGTCGACCAGATTATGAGTCCCAAAATTGGTTTGTAAATGAGTAAAATATTTTATTCAAGGAATATAAAATGGGAAAAAAAATAAGAATATCTCAATACTTGGTTGTTTTACTGACGCTCATATTATTGCCAGCTTGTTTGCAAAACAGCAACAAGAAACCCGGAAATTCTGATCACAAAATGATTCTTGACAAATCAGCAACTCCAGCATCCTATTCATTGATCCGTCTGCAGGAACGACCATTATTTCAAAAAGACGACAGAAAAAGACCATATGGAATGATTGAAGATATAGATGATCTCAGCGACAAAATTCGAGTTGGAGATAAACCATTAACTATTCAGGAAATAAAACCGAACTGAAAAAGGTTGATCGTATCCAATCTTGACATTCGCCGGAAGGGCCCACCCAGAAAACCGGGTGGGCCATTCCTTTTTTAAAAGTTCATTAATCGACCTTGGCAGGGGCGTTATTCTCAGGATGCAGGGATTGTGGGAAAGCTTTATTTCTGG
>CALZLE010000243.1 GCA_945788205.1 uncultured Desulfuromonadales bacterium | reverse complement strand
TGCTAGACGCGGTTCGGCTGTCTCACCGTTACCTGCCGGGCAGACAACTGCCTGACAAGTCTGTCAGTGTCCTCGATACCGCTTGCGCGCGGATCGCTATTGGACAAAATACCATCCCACCACCAGTCGAGTCAGCCAACCGTCAACTGGCAGCCTTTGAGCGCGAAGTTAAGCTTCTCAAGCGGGAAGAGCTGATGGGGCGAACACATACAGAGCGCTTGCAGGAACTCGATAATTTAAAAACTGAGACCGAGGCCCTTCTGGATGGGCTGAACTTGAAATGGCAGCGCGAAGTTGAGATTGCAGAGAAGGTCCAGGAACTGCGTAGAACGCTGCAGGAAACTGAGGAGAAAGACCCTGCTGAAGTGGAAAATATGACCAAACAGCGGGCCGAGTTGCAGGATCTGGAACGGTCGCTGATCGAAGTACAGAGCGGGGATCCGATGGTACAGCTCGAAGTCGACCCTGAAACCATCTCCGAAGTGATCTCCGGTTGGACCGGTATCCCGACCGGACGCATGTTGGTGGATGAAATCGCAACCGTCCTCGAGCTTGATAAGTTGCTCGGAGAACGCTTGATCGGACAGGACCACGCTCTTGCTGCTATCGCTCAAGTGATTCAAACAGCCCATGCCGGAATCGAAGATCCATCAAAGCCGAGCGGTGTTTTCCTGTTTGCCGGGCCAAGCGGCGTTGGCAAAACCGAAACGGCATTGGCACTTTCTGAACTTCTCTACGGTGGCGAAGAGAACGTTATCACCATCAATATGTCCGAATATCAGGAGGCCCACACCGTCTCCAGCCTCAAAGGCTCGCCCCCTGGCTACGTTGGTTACGGTGAGGGCGGAGTGCTCACTGAAGCAGTGCGCAAGCGGCCCTACAGCGTCGTGCTGCTCGACGAGGTGGAAAAGGCCCATCCCGATGTGATGGAGCTGTTCTACCAGGTCTTCGACAAAGGGATGTTGGAGGACGGGGAAGGGCGGCGGATCGATTTCAAGAACACCTTGATAATCCTTACCTCGAACCTTGGTACCGATACCATCATGTCGGTTTGCGCTGATGATGAAACCAAACCGGATGCAGCCGGCCTGACCGACGTGTTACGCCCCGAGCTGCTAAAGCATTTCAAACCAGCATTTCTCGGTCGCCTGAAAGTGGTGCCATACTTCCCGCTGACCGACGAGGTGATCCGCAATATCGTTCGGCTCAAACTCGGTCGGATTGCCAAGCGGATGCAGGAAAACCGCAAGGTCGTTCTCAGCTACGACGAAGGATTGATCGAGACGATCGCCAGCCGTTGTACCGAGGTGGAAAGCGGAGCGCGGAATATTGATCATATTTTAAGTAATAGTCTGCTGCCGGATCTTTCGCGCGAGTTGTTGGCGCGGATGGCTGAAGAGGAACAGATCAAAGAGGTAGTGGTGAGCTTGAGTGGGGAAGGTTTTGGGTTTGAGGTTAGGTGATCACACGGGACAGGGGGATGTTTGTCGATTGGCCCCCGGCAGCAGGAGGTAAACGTCATGGGATATAACATTAACGACATGTTCACACGGGCATCTGCCAAGGGAACGATTGAAAACAGCAATGTTCCGCATGTTTCCACCGATGCCTCGGCGCGCGCCAGTGGAAGTGGCGGAATTTGCGCCGGAATCACAACTAGTTGGGTCATCGCCTTTCTTAATGCGAACAAGAATAAGGAAGCCCAGGATGCCGCAAAGTTCAAAGACTTTTTTCTGAACATGCTGCGCTTTCAGGGCGCTTACATGCAAGAAGAACAAAGTTGGGACACGATTGACAAACTGGCAGCGAAAATGGTGATAAACGGTCAGACGATTAAAAGGGTCGAGCCGCTCAGGTTGAATAAGTCCGACTTGCCAACCGAAGGCTGGTGGGCTGCCTATGTGAGCTTCCGGGGGCATGCGGTCGGTATCGGCAAATATTCGGGCCGTTATCACATCATGGAACCGAACTTCGGACTCTTTACCTACGCAAATGAAGATGACCTGGTCAGTGATTTTCGCCAGCTTCAAACCCAGTGTCGAAATGCTTTCAATATCGATTTTACCCGAAAAATTGCTTGTCATTTTTATAAACGTAGTTCGGGCTCAAGCCTTTAAATGGACACGGCTGAAATTCAGGTCGTCACCGAAACGGACATGTAATGACGATGAAAGTCAACGGGCAGGTCCAAAAGGTCCAAGAAACGTCTAAGGGACGTTCTTTTCATTTGACTATTGGCGGTCTCTGACATAGCCCCCTATGTCAAGAACCGCTAGACTCGATATCCCCGGACTGCTACAGCACGTCATCGTCCGGGGCATAGAAAAACGCCCGATCTTTCTGGACGATGAGGATCGCACTGCGTTCGTTGAGCGCTTTTCGACTCTGCTCGTTGAAACCGGCACCCAGTGCTACGCCTGGGTGCTGATGACCAACCATGTCCACCTGCTGATTGTCCCCCAGCGTGACACCCTCGCCCACTTCATGCGTCGGTTGCTGACCGGCTATGTCGTCACTTTTAACCGTCGCCACAGACGGGTCGGGCATCTGTTTCAGAACCGCTATAAGTCGATCGTCTGCGAAGAAGAAACCTACCTGCTGCAACTGGTGCGCTACATTCACCTGAATCCTTTAGAGCCGGGGCTGGTGCAAAATCTTGAAGAGCTTGACCATTACCCCTGGAGTGGCCATAGCGTGCTGATGGGCAACTTGAAGCTAGCAGGGCAGGAGACCAAAGAGATCTTGTGGCGCTTTAGCCGTGGACAGAAAAAAGCTAGAGAACTTTACCGACAATTCGTCGCCGACGGTATCGAGCAGGGACGTCGCGACGATCTGGTCGGTGGCGGGCTGCGGCGCAGCCAGGGTGATGTTTCCAGCGCTGAAGACGTTGAGAGCTTCGACGCGCGGGTGCTTGGTAATGGTGCCTTTGTTGAGCGGCTCCGCAAGCAGGAAGGCCTGCAGGATAAGCTTGCCCCAGCCATGTCATTATCTCAACTTATCGGCCGGGTCGGCACCCTGTTGAGTGTTTCGCCCGAAGCAATCTGCCGCCCGAGTAAAGCTCGGCTTCCGGCCTTAGCTCGCGGCCTAGTTTGCTATCTTGCGGTACGCAAGTTAAAACTCAAGGGGATTGAGGTTGGAGAAAAACTCTGCCTCGGTCCCTCCGGCGTCAGCCTGGCGATCCGCCGTGGAGAGCGTTTGATTGCCGAACATCCGGAGGTGGTTGAACAGGCTCTAGCGTTAGATCAATTTTGTTTTCCAATTAAGCTAAGTCCCCGATAATAAATTGAAAGCTTTATTTTAGCTGTTAGCTTCAGAAGTTAAAGAGAAATAGAAAAGAACGTCCCCCTTTGAAAATTTGACAATCCATACTCTGCTGGTATTAATGAATAATGGAGTTGTTATGTTGTTAAATGGCTTTGGGAAGGGCAGACAAGATGGAATCTGAGCGCAATTTTCGCTCCAACGTACCTGGCAGGTTAGTCTGTTTTACAAACGATGAAGCGACTAGAACTGCTCTCTGTTTGCATCAATCCGGTTCTTTGGCTGAGGCCGAGATCATCTATCAGCGAATCCTGGAGTCCTCACCTCAAGATCTCAACACGTTGCACTATTATGGCCTGCTCTGCCACCAGCAGAATCGCCACAACGAAGCTGCTGAACTGATCCAGCAAATCATCAACCTCGACCCACAAAACGCTGATGCTTACAACAATCTAGGTAACGTTCTGGAAGGTTTAGGGCGTACTGATGACGCTGAGCACTGCTACCGCAAAGCGATAGAATTGCGACCTGAACATGCGCCTGCTTACAATAATCTGGGCGTGATTCTCATGGCACAGCAAAAAACAACCGAAGCGATTGAAGCATACACCCATGCAACTGGACTGAATCCGGAATCAGCCGACTTCCAATACAACTTAGGCAATGCGTTGCGCCGATCAGGGAAATATGAACTGGCAGCTGAAGTCTATCAAAAAGCAGTCAATTTGAACCCGGAACACGCCGGAGCTTGGCAAGGGCAGGCACAATCCTTATTAAAAGCTGGTCGTGAAGATGAGGTGGAACAGCTTTTCAGCGACTGGCTGCAGAACGACCCCGGCAACCCTATCATCACTTATTTGAAGGCGTCCTGCCTTGGTGACAAGGCTCCGGATCGTGCGCCGGATGCTTATGTTGAACAGGTCTTTGACGATATGGCCGATCGTTTCGACGCGCATTTGACCGAGAACCTTAGCTACCGTGCGCCGCAATTGGTCGCGGAAGCGCTTGTTGAAATTCTGCCAGAGCCAGTTGCGAAGTTAGCAGTTTTAGATGCTGGTTGCGGAACGGGGCTTTGTGGCGATTTTTTGCGTCCTTACGCGCAGCACCTTTGTGGGGTCGATCTTTCTGCGGGAATGCTAACCAAGGCGAGCGGGCGAAAATTATATGATGAGCTGAGAAAAGCGGAACTGACAAAGTACATGGAGCAGCATAGCGCTGCTTATGAGTTGATCGTTTCAGCCGATACGCTTTGTTATTTTGGCCGATTGGAAGCGGTTTTTCTGGCGGCAGCCAGAGCGTTAAAACCAAGTGGGCTGTTTGCCTTTACTGTTGAGGATGCGGGAGAAGACCAAGATATCCTGCTGACTCAAACGGGACGCTATGCTCATAGTCGTTTTTATGTCGAAGAGACATTGGCTGCAGCGGGTTTAAAGGTCGAGCGAATTGAATCTGTAGTTTTGCGCAGCGAAGGGAAAGAGCCGGTGAGTGGTCACCTGGTTGTCGCGATCAAACAATAATTGAGTCTTTTGTAGAGAAAAGGAGCTCCATTGTCTTCATTTCTCTTGGTTCTCGCCTCAGGCGAGCAGAAACATATTTCCGGTTCGCAGGACAGGTTTTCAATCGGTCGTCTCCCGGAGTGTGATATTCAAATCAGCGAACCGGCGGTCTCCAGAAACCACGCAGAGATTTGTTTCAGGGATAACCGTTGCTTTGTGAGTGACACAGGCAGCGCAAATGGAACCTTGGTCAACAATCGTCGCATCAGCCAATCAACGGAAATTTCCCCTGGCGATACCATCGGTATCGGCCTGTCAAAAATAATCTACCAAGCGCATGATCAACACCTGCCGGCAGTCGATGACGATGATTCTGAAAAGACCAGGATTCTGCGTTTACCGAAAGAACATCCGGCTCAAGACCTGCTTGCTCCGTTTGGTTTGTTGCAGAGCACCGCCGAGATTGCCAAAGAAATAGTGAAAGAAAGAACTCTGCCGGAGTTTTTGCAGATTCTCCTGCAGCTGTGCGTTGAAAAAACCAACGCTGAACGGGCAGCACTTTTGCTGCTGGATGATGGCGGTCTTGTTCCACGTGCCTATTTTTCTAGTGACGATTCTTCTGCCGCATTCACCATCAGTAAATCTATCACCCAAAAAGCGATCGACGAAAAACAGGCCATCCTGGTTGAAGATGCGATTACCCCAAACAATCAGGATTTGGGCGAAAGTGTCTTTAACTTGCAGATTCGCTCTGCGATCTGCACGCCCTTGTGGAAAGAGGATCAACCGATTGGTGCACTGTATGTTGACACCTCTCGCCCGGACCGACTATTTGCTGAAATTGACCTGTTGTTTTTCTCCAGCTTGTCTGGAATGTTGGCGGAAAAAATTGCCATTTGTGCCTTGGAAGAGATCGCTAAAGATAAGCAGCGGCTTGATGCTGAGCTAAAGATTGCCAGTGAGATTCAGTCGATGCTGTTTCCGCAGCAAATTCCGCAGATTTCTGGGTATCAGTTGGCCGCAGTGAATTATCCCTGTACAGAAGTTGGCGGAGATTATTTTGATTTGCTTGCACTCGACGGTTGTAGCGGGATTGCAATTGCCGATGTGACCGGAAAGGGGATCGGCGCAGCGATGCTTATGTCCAACCTGCAGGCGTTGTTGCGCTCCCGGGCAAGTGAGATTGTTGATCCATCTGCGCTGCTGGAACGGATGAACAGTGACATGTTCGAGCGGGTCGGTACGGATCGTTTTGTGACCTTTTTCTACCTGCTGCTTGAACCGCACAGTGGAGCGGTGAGTTACGCCAATGCTGGCCATAATCGACCTTTATGGCGACGGACTTCGGGAGAGGTGTGTCGCCTGGATGTCAGCGGTCTGCCTCTGGGAATTTTAGCGCAGAGTGAATACACCCCATATCAGCTCGTTCTTGATTCAGGAGATTATATTCTGCTGTACAGTGACGGGATTACTGAATGCCAAAACAACGCAGGCGAGATGTTTGGTGAGCGACGACTGGAAGATTTAGTAGCCCGGCCTGGGGAAATAACGGCACAGAACCTGATTGAGACAGTTCTTGCCGCAGTCGATATCTTTCGTCAGGAGCAGGCTTATTCTGACGATATTACCCTTGTCGTTTTGAAGCGACTTTGATCGGCCCAGATCGGTTTTTACTGCTGAATTGCGCCGGTCTGTACCTTGACAATGGGCTGCATGCTGCTATTAATGAGAAGGTGCCATTTGTGTGTTGTTATTCTGTTTTGCTAGTGGCAGATCGGACGTCATCTATCAATTTGCAGCGGCGTTTTATTTCTTTGGATTTGCCGAGGGTGGAGTTCTATGATTACCCAGGAAAACCGATTTATCACCATAGAAACGCCGCTTGGTAAGGACAAACTGCTTCTGACCAAATTTGATGGAAAAGATGAGCTGTCTCGTCTGTTTCATTTCGAACTTAATTTCATTTCAGAAGACCATTCCATTCCCTTCGAAAAAATTATCGGCCAGAATGTAACTATTTCGATATTCACTGCCGATGGCGATAAGCGTTATTTTCACGGGCTGATTTCCCGCTTCTCACAGGGACGCGGTGGCGGCGAGGGAGAAGGAGATAGTCGCTTTTCTCACTATTCTGCCAGTATGGTTCCTTGGTTGTGGCTACTGACCCGGACGGCCGATTCGCGGATTTTTCAGGAAAAGTCGGTCCCTGATATCATCAAATCGATCTTTGAAGAACATGGTTTTCAAGATTTCAGCTTCCGCCTGACTGGAAATTACAATCCACGCACCTACTGTGTTCAATATCGTGAAAGCGATTTCAATTTTGTCAGTCGCCTGTTTGAAGAAGAGGGGATTTACTATTATTTTGAGCATGCAGAAAAGGCGCACACCTTAGTGATTGCTGACAGCCCTGGTGAGCATGCTCCTTGCCCGAAACAGGAGGAAGCCAGTTGTGAGGTTTCAGCCGGCGGTTGGTTGGAAGAGGATGTTATATCCACCCTCAATGTTGAGCAACAGATCCGTCCGGGCAAGTACACTTTGAACGATTTTAATTTCGAGATGCCCGCCACCAATCTGAGGGTTTCCGCAACAGCTAAGTCAGAGCAGAATCTGGGGCCGGGCGACCGCGAAATTTATGACCATCCCGGGGAGTATGAGGCGAAAACAGGCGGGCAAAACCTGGTTGATATCCGCATGGAAGAGGAAGAGGCTCGCTTTGCGACAATCAGCGGTGACAGCAACTGTCGTGCTTTTACCAGCGGCTATCGTTTTAAACTGACGAATCATTATCGCAGCGACCTGAACGATGAAGAATATGTGCTGACGGCGGTTGAACACAGAGCGACTCAAGGTGGCTACATCTCGGGAGAAACCGATGCCAGCTACGAAAACAGTTTTTCCTGCATTCCGTTCAAGGTGCCTTTTCGACCAGTTAGAAGTACACCACGGCCCGTTGTTGATGGTGTGCAAACGGCAATTGTCGTCGGTCCGGCAGGGGAAGAGATCTATACCGACGAACACGGCCGCGTCAAAGTACAGTTTCACTGGGACCGTGAAGGAAAAAAAGATGACAAGAGTTCCTGCTGGATTCGGGTCAGTCAGGTTTGGGCCGGGGCGAAATGGGGCGCAATGTATATCCCCCGAATCGGCCATGAGGTGATTGTCAACTTCGTAGAGGGTGATCCAGATCGGCCGATCATCGTGGGGCGGGTTTACCATGGTGACAACCAGCCGCCGTATCCACTCCCTGCGGAAAAAACCAAAAGCACCATCAAGTCAGATTCAACCCTCGGTGGTGGCGGTTCGAACGAATTCCGCTTTGAGGATAAAAAGGGTGAAGAGGAGGTCTTTCTGCATGGGCAGAAGGATTGGACCATCGCTATCGAGAATGACAAGAACCAGACGGTCGGGCATGACGAGACTCTGGCTGTCGCCAACAATCGGTCAAAATCTGTCGGTGTTGATCAGAGTGAGGAGATCGGATCGAATAAAACCATCGCTGTTGGCGTTAATCATTCTGAGACGATTGGCGCTAACATGAAATTGGATGTCGGCAGCAACAAAACCGAGACGGTCGCAATCAACACTGCTGAAACAATTGGGGCGGCTAAGGAACTGACTATCGGCGCCGCCTATCAGGTCACCGTTGGTGCAGCGATGAACGAGACCATCGGCGCCGCAAAAGCCGAAGAGATCGGTGCTGCTAAATCGGTCAATGTTGGAGCCAATAGCAGCGAGAATATCGGATCGAACAAGTCGGTCGATGCGGGTAAGGATATCGCATATTCCAGTGGCAAGAAAATGTCCTTTACTGCTGGGGATGATTTTTCAGTCAAAGGTGGCAAAAAAGGCCTCATCGATATCGCTGATGAACTCACGCTTAAATGCGGTAAAGCATCGATCACCCTGAAAAAGAGCGGCGACATCACCATCAAGGGGAAAACGATCAATATCAAGGGTTCAGGTAATGTGGTGATCAAAGGCAAGAAGATTCTGGAGAACTGATGATGAAACAGAACCTGACGAAAAATATCGAACAGGTTGAACTTAAAGAACGGATCGACGGAGTGCGGGTCGGCAATATCGACCATATCGAGGCCAATGGCGATATCCATGTCGATTTCTCCGGCAACCAATTCGGCCCAGTTACCGCGCGCTTTGTCAGTTCCCTTAAATTGAATCTTTTGCAGCAGGCCCACTCCGCTAAACGGGAAGTGTTGTTGACGTTTGAAAATGGTGACCCACAGTTGCCGATTATTCTCGACACCCTGCATTCCTATATAGATGAGGTGATAGAGGCACCAGAATTAAACCTGCAAACGGATGAAGCGCAGAACGTGACAGTTGATGGGAAACAGATTTCATTTGATGCCAAAGAACAGATTGTTCTGCGTTGTGGGAAGTCGAGTATTACCTTAACAAAGGCCGGAAAGATACTGATTCGCGGAGCTTATTTGTTGAGTCGATCTTCTGGGGCGAATCGCATCAAGGGTGGTTCTGTTCAGATAAATTAAGCTATTGCTGGGGGAGTGATGGACCTTTTGAACGCGACAAAAATGGTGGCTGGATACACCATGGGGATGAACCCTGAGGGACGGGAGTCCCTGGTCGTCGTTGTAAAAGGAACCTTCGAAATTCCTGTAGATGGAAAAGAAGCCAGACTCTGCGAACAACAGGAACCGTTGATCGAGGCAGATACTTTTAGTGGCGAACCAGGTTTGTCTGCTCCTGTTCATGAATCCGACTATGCACCCTTAAAGCCTCGTTGCGATGTCCTGCTCAATGGCTCAGCCCATGCGCCTGGTGGAAGACCAGCCAAGAAAGTGATGGTCGGTTTAAGGGTCGCTGGGCTCACAAAGTCATTTAATGTCATCGGCAATCGCTATTGGCAAAAGTCACTTATGTCGATATCTGCATCCTCTCCAGAACCGTTCACGGTGATGCCGATTTCTTACGACAAGGCTTTTGGAGGCACCGACAAGTCCCACGAAAAAAATTCAAAACACCAAGCTTTTATGCCGAACCCCATTGGTGTTGGTTTTCATTCCAACCAGGAAGCCAAGGCCATTAAAGGGAAACCTTTGCCAAACACTGAGCAGGTCGGCAAATCTGTTCGCAAACCGACTGGCCGCTATCAGCCGATGGCATTCGGCCCGATCGGCCGTGGATGGGAGTCGCGCCTGCAATATGCTGGGACCTATGATCAAAACTGGTTGGATAATATCTTTCCTTTTCTTCCTCCTGATTTCAAGGATGACTATTTTCAGAGCGCTCCCTTAGATCAACAGATGAGCTATCTCAAGGGAGGAGAGAAGGTTGAGTTAATCAACCTGACACCCGAGGGGAAAACTATTTTCAATCTGCCTAAGCTTAATCTTCCAGCGGTCTTCTTTCTCAAAAGCTATGACCGGCATGAAACCCCAATGGTTGTCGATACCCTGGTTATTGAACCGGACAAAGACCGATTTATGCTCACTTGGCGAGCAAGTTTGCCATTGAAGAGGAATATGTTCGAAATTGCTCAGGTTCTCGTTGGCGAAATGTCTCGTGGTTGGTGGCGAGCACGTGAACTAGGCAAAACTTATTATTCATCATTGGCAGGCTTAGCTCGGTCTAAACGCAAAGAGGCGCTAGAGGAAACGGAATGAACAGAAAACCGCTGGCGATAGTCGGATCTGGAATGTTTTGTGGTGTGGGACTAACAGCTGCGTCTGCCTGTGCTGCTATCCGCTGCGGTATCGACAATGTTCAGGAAACACGGTTTATGGATTCCGGTGGTGAATGGATTATGGGGAGCAGTGTTCCATTGGAGCAACCTTGGAGGGGACGGAAGAAACTGGTTGAAATGATTGTTCCTGCAATTCGCGAAGCGCTCTCAAATATTAATAGTGAGGATGCTAGAAAAATCCCGCTGTTCTTGTGCGTTGCTGTGAAAGAGCGAGCAGGAAGATTTGAAGGCATCGACGATCTTTTTCTAAAAGAAGTTCAGAATACCTCCAATATCCAATTCCATGAAAAATCTGCTGTGATAGCCAATGATGGTGTGGGAGCTGTTGAAGCTATAAATAGAGCACTGGAACTCATTTCTCAGAAAACGGCTCAATATTGTCTCATTGCAGGCGTTGACACCCTTCTTGTCTCAGGCACTTTGGCAAGCTATGAGGGCAAGGAAAGACTACTGACAAGCAATAATTCAAATGGATTCATCCCGGGTGAAGCTGGTGCCGCAATACTCGTCGGCCCGGCCCATTCTAGTGGTCTGCAAACAGTGATAAAAGGAATTGGTTTCGGTAAAGAGAAAGCAACCATCGAATCCGAAGAACCACTGCGCGCTGATGGCTTGGTTCAAGCTTATAAAGAGGCTCTATCGTCTGCTGGACTCTCCATGGGGGATTTGGATTATCGAATTACTGACGCTAATGGAGAACAGTACAAATTTAAAGAAGGGGATTTGGCAGTAACCCGCTTGCTCAGGGAGCACAAAGGGGAATTCGATATTTGGCACCCTGCAGAATGCATCGGAGAGGTTGGTGCCGCAATGGTTCCAGGGCTTTTGGTTGTTGTTGAAGCTGCTGCAAGAAAAGGTTATGCACGTGGAGTAAATGTAGTTTGTCACTTCGGCAATGATTCTGGAGAGCGAGCGGCAATGATTTTGACACAGACAAAAGGGTAAATCTGATGGCGAATAATGTGTTTGCCAATGGTCGAGAAGTTTCCTGCAAAAAGGCAGATGGTAAATCGATCTGCGCTTTCCCTGATGTCTGCATGACTCCACCAGAGAACCCTGCGACGCCTCCAGGTGTACCTGTTCCGTATCCGAATACCGGTATGGCGAAGGATATGACTTCAGGCAGCAAGAAGGTGAAGGTGTCTGGTCAAGAAGTGATGCTTAAGAATAAATCTTATTTCAAGAAAAGTATGGGAGATGAGGCTGGTTCAGCTGCTAAGAAGGGAGTTGTTAGTAGTGTTAATCGAGGCAAGGTGTATTTTATTTCCTGGTCGATGGATGTGAAGTTTGAGGGTGAGAATGTTGTTAGACATTTGGATATGACAACACATAATCATGCTTCGCCGACGACGAATACGCCGCCTTGGCCGTATACGGATTCAATGACACAGGCAACAATAGATAAATGTAAAAACACTTGGAAAAAATACAAACTGCATAAACATAAAGATAAAGATTGTGGGAAAAATAAACAATCTCATCATCCAGTTCAAAATGCATGCTTTATGACAGAAAGAGGCGGCGAACCATATTATACAACCCCAAAGTACAATGAAGGGGAAGCCCCAGGTATTTGCTTAAAAAATAGTAGAAAGGGGACGCAGCATTATCGTGTAACGCAAAAGCAGAATAAGTGGAAAGAAGTCTTGTCAAAAAGGCCAACATATTCACAGCTTAGAGCACAGGAAAAGAAGAATTTAAAAGAAGCTGTTCCTATGTCTGAAGAAGAAGCAGAGTGTATCATGAAGGTTGTTGATGTTTATATGAAATCAATAAATGTAAAAAAGAAAACAACTTTGAGAAAGCCTGGATCATAGAAAGATTTAACATCGATTGCCTTAGAAGCTTCTGTGCCAAGGCGAGGATAATACTTTTATGAGAAAAAAAACATATACGATTTACGACATTTGTGGAAACGTTGAGTCAAATATCAGATTGTTAGTGCATATTGAAGATGCTGAAATTCCAGGAGACTGGCAATTTTATGAATCAGTAATAATTGAGATCAATAATGGGACGATTAATAGTGAATATTATGTTAAAGAGTGGTTAACATCTATGTGGCAATCTCCAAGTGGTTGCGTTTATACCTGTTCTATGAATGGAAGTATACATTATAGAAACTCTGATAGGTGGGATGTTGTTAAGTTGGATAGACGGTATGGACTTAATGATATTTGGGGAATAAATGACACGACAATCTACTGCTGTGGATTGGATGATGTTCTTTTGTCTAAGGTTGATAGTTCATGGTCACAGATACCAACAAGATTAGGAAAGGATTTAATTAAGG
>CALZLE010000242.1 GCA_945788205.1 uncultured Desulfuromonadales bacterium | reverse complement strand
GTTTTAAACCCATCAGCCTTTCAACCAAAACATATCATTCAATATGACAAATGCTATATCAAAACAGGTCGCATAAGTTCCCAGGAGCATCGTACAGGGCAATCGGCAACAAACCAAAAGGCTGACAATTTCTTGTTTCAGAAAACGACCATTTGATGCGAACGATTTGCAGCCACCAAGAACATCGTCCAGACGAAGAAATTCTGTATCAATAAACCATCTCACCTTTCTACGTCTCAACAACCCATCAGCAAAAAACCATCTTATAATCATCGTATTTTCTATATTTTCAAAGAAAACATTAAAATAACTTGAATATGTAAGTTGTTGGCTTTAGTATGTTCTAATCAACAAAACGACTCATACCACATTATGTGTTTTTGAAAGGTAGGAACTCAGATGCCATTAACCGGCGAACTTGAACACTTGCCGATAGTCGATGTCATTCAGTTGATTCATTCGACCCGTAAGTCCGGGACCCTGAACGTCTACAGTCGTAAGGGAGAGGGACAGTTAGTCTTTAATCATGGTTACATTGTTGGAGCAAGTCATTCGAGCGAAATAATTCGTATTGGTCAGATTCTGTGTGATAGCCAAATTATTACAAAAACTGACCTAGAAAAAGCCTTACAGCTGCAAAAAGAGGCAGGAGATGATCGAAAGCCGCTGATTGCTACCCTTCTCGACCACTGTGGTCTATCGAAAGAGTCTGCTTATAAGGCGCTTGAACGGCTGATTGAAATGACAGTGGTGGAGATGATCAGCTGGACGAAGGGCATTTTTTCTCTCGATGTGGATAAAATTGCTGTCTCTGATGATTATCGATATTTGCCAACCCAACTACAGGAAGTCAATCTCGACACGCAGATGGTGCTGCTAGATGCGTTGCGGATCTTCGATGAAAAAGTTCATGCCGGCGAGATTGAGATCGTTGATGAGCCTTTAGAAGAAGAACCGATGCTGCTCACCGAAGAGGATGTTGTTGAAGATGAACCAGAGGAAGAAATCATTCTTTCTGATGACATCCTCGGCCTTGCAGACCTGGATAAGATTAAGAAAAAGAAGCCGCTCGTATTTAAGGGTCTCGAAACATTCAATCCGTCGGACATCCATCGTCAAATCATAAACAGTGCACTTCCGGACTTAACAGAGGAAGAGATCGCACAGTTGGCGGCTTTTCTGGCCAATGTTTCCAAGCCCGCCCTTACCGATGACAGTGGCTTTGGTATTACGAACACTCAGGCAATCATCATGTACACGAGTGATGAATTCTTACAGCACGCGGTTATGACTGTTTGTAAAAAGGACGGCATCCTCGTTTTCGTCACCACAGATAGCAGGGAGCTAGACAATTTAATCAACAGAACGCTTGAGAAGAATCTGGAACCAATTCTTATTTTTGGTTGCCCTGATGACACCATCGATGGGTTTTCCACTGATGAGTTGGTTGAGATCCGTGCTCGCAAAATGGCGCTTTTCCAAGAAGTCTCTGTCGTTCAGCTTGCGTCGTCTCTCGATTACAGCTTTTCACTGCAGTCATTGAACGATGGAATTCGAGCTGTTCTGCCAAAGCCTTATATGAGCGAACGACGTGAGACTTTTGTTGAGGACATGATAAATTTCCTCAACACCCTGCAAACTTACGTTCATGGCTGTTTTAACGCGGAACGACGACAGCATTTTGCCAGGCTGAGAAATAGTTTGTCGGGACTGCGCTTGCTGAGCAAAGCACCTGACATTTCACTTTCGGTTTTACAATTCATTGGTGAAATCTTCGAGCGCTCCCAGACTTTGATCGTTGACAAGAACGAGCTAATAACAGAACGAAGCATTGGCATTTTAAGTGATAAAAACCAGGGAGTTGGTTCTGCAAACAAGCAACGTTTTTCGTTGAGCGACGAATCCATCCTTAAAAAAGTCATCACTGATGGGAAGATTTTTTTCGGGCCGATTAAAGATACCGATTTGGAAAAGAACATATTCCATGAAATCGGCGCACCACTTGAGTCAACAATCCTACTGGTCCCATTGAAAAGCAATGACCGGGTTATCACCTTAACCTACGCTGATTTCGGCAACACAACAACCAAGCACATCCCTCTCGATTTTATAGAATTTTTTGTTGGTCAAGCTGGAATCGCCATGGAAAATGCGCTATTCCGCAAGCAGTTGGATAAATCAACCAAGTCACAACAAGAGCTGTAAGGTATTTTTATGGACATCAAAACCCTGAATCAGATTTTAGAGATTGCTTTTGCCAAGCGCGTTTCGGATATTCATTTTGAAGTGGACAACCCCCCTTTCTTCCGTGCTCATGGGCAATTGCTGCGCTCCAAACTAGCCAATCTTAAACCGGCGGATACGGAATTTATTGCCTCTACGATTATGGGGCAGAACAAACGTGATCTTCCCGAAGACTTCAAAGAGTTCGATGCTTCTTACTCCTTAGAAAACAGTGGTCGCTTTCGGGTTAGTATATTTCGGCAGCGCGGTCACTTCGGCATCGTCATGCGTGTGATACCGCCTGAAATTGGCGAGTTTCAGGATTTGAAGTTGCCGACAGTCCTGTCAGAGATTGTTAAGGCTCCTAATGGTTTGGTGCTGGTGACCGGCCCTACTGGCAACGGCAAATCAACGACTCTGGCTTCAATGATCAATCACATCAATGAAAAATATGCACACAACATCATAACCATTGAAGATCCGATCGAATTCCTTTTCTCATCGAAGAAAAGCTGCATTATCCAACGCGAAGTCGGAATCGACACGGATGGCTTTAGTTCCGCTCTCAAGGCATCGTTACGGATGGACCCCGATGTCATTATGGTTGGAGAAATGCGCGACTTGGAAACTATTGATGCCTGTATCAAGGCCTCAGAGACCGGACATCTGGTTTTTTCAACTTTGCACACGCAAAATGCAACATCGACGATCAACCGTTTGGTCGGCCATTTCCCCCCAGATGCTCAGGAAATCATCCGGCAACGGCTGGCAGATATTCTGGTTGCAACGATATCCTTGCGGCTGGTCGAAGATAAGAGCGGCGAAAGTGTTATCCCGGTTGTCGAGGTTATGCGCTCGACAACGACCATTCAAGCTTGTATCCGGGAAGGAAACCTTGACGAAATCGAAGGGCACATTGAAAAAGGTAGTGCACAGTACCAGATGCAATCGATGGATCAGCATCTGATTCAGCTCTGCAAAAATGGAATTATTTCTATGAAGGAAGCGAGACGAGTTTCCAGCTCAATGGATTTGGAACGGAAACTCAATTTCACATAGATAGGCAACTCACCAATAATAAAAAAGCCTGCGGGACTCTCCTGCAGGCTTTTTTGTTTAGGTTGTCCCGTCCTGAAATAAGTTTACAC
>CALZLE010000241.1 GCA_945788205.1 uncultured Desulfuromonadales bacterium | reverse complement strand
TCTATTTCTTGGAGTTCAGCTAGAGGCGACAACTATCCTGACACGGGGGGGTTTCGCCAATTCTCAAATGAAGCGGGCTAACTTTGGATAGTTGGCATAAACATTTGCGGCGGATTCCGGCAGATCTTTCAACATTCTAAAATCAGCAAACTCAAACCCCGGTGCCACAGTGCAACCGGTCAACGTATAGTCGCCTGTCGTTTCCGCAGCCTGCCAAAACCCGGCGGGAACCTGTTGCTTAAACTGCCCTATTTTGGGATCGAGATGACAGCAACGATGCCGCACAAAATCGGGGCTGAGTTGCTGCAAAACCAGCGGCGAACCTTCATAGAAATTCCACAACTCATCATGCGCCACCCGATGCCAGCGGCTGATCTCCCCTGCCGGCAACAAAAAAAAGATATCGGTAGCTGCTGCTCGTAATTCACCCACAAGATCGGAATGTACCAGCTGCTCAGCTCGATAAACTTCGCGGTAATAACCACCTTCGGGATGTGGTTGCAGATCCAACTGTTCGATCAGTTGTTGTACGCGCGGATGCATGCTAAAACTCCTGCATATTGTAGGGAGGCACTCTTTTGACCATAGCAAATAAATCCGACCTCTGCACTCGCCCCTTTGAATGGTTTGAGGTTCATCCGGATGGCAGCGTTTTTCTCTGCTGCCCGGCCTGGCTGAAACGTCCGAGCGGCAATCTGCTACAAGGGACGATTGAAGAAATCTGGAATGGCCCGGTTGCGCAGGAAATCCGCAAGTCGATTTTTAACCGCAGCTTTCACAATTGTAACCACAACCGTTGTCCGCACTTGTTAAACCATACAGCCCCGGTCTGCTGCTCGGATCAAGTATCTGATAAAAGAGTCAAAGACGCGCTGTCGGCAAAAAATAGCCAATTGAGCTTCCTGCCACGCCACCTCAATCTCTGCTTTGACCGTAGTTGCAACCTCGCCTGCACCAGCTGTCGCAAACATGTTTTGCAGACACATGGAGTTGATCTAGGCCGGGCAAGACAAATCAGCGACATTCTGCTGAAAAAACTGATCCCAGCTGCCGACAGCATCACCTTGAGTGGCTTCGGTGATCCCTTCGGCAGCCCGACCTATCTTGCGCTGCTCAGAAAACTCAACCAACGCAACTTTCCGCAATTACGCCACGTTCGTTTACACACCAATGGGCAACTGCTGACGAGACAGATGTGGCAAAACTTGCCTGACCTGCAACCACTGGTGAGTGAAATAGAGATATCGATCGATGCCGCAACTGAAAAGACCTACCAACTCAATCGCCCCGGTGGCGACTTTTCGCTCTTGCTAAACAATATTGAATTTCTCCGCACAACCGGCGCTAAACTGACTTTGAGCATGGTGGTTCAGCAGAACAACTGGCGGGAAATCCCAGAGTTCGTCGAATTGGCACAAAGGTTTCAGGCCGCTGTCTATTTGAGCCAACTGGTCAATTGGGGGACATACACAAAAGAAGAATATCAGCGCAGAGCGATTCACCTGCCTGAACATCCAGAGCATCAACAAGCCAGACGGATACTCCTGAAAACAGAGGGAAAAGCACAACAGATCAGCAGCAATCTATCACTCTGACTGTTGTCTGATACTGGAAGAAAACACTTCTTTGACTATCACACCTGTGAAGACCATGTATTGCAATAGAAAAACTTTAATTTACAGACAAGATGCGTAGAACGGTTGCGAACATCCATTGCTCTGCTATATAGAAAGATAGTTAATGAAAAAAACACATATACGCGCAATTATTGAAGTTGTCTGCAATCTAAAGGGAAAAACATGGCCATAACACAAATCGAAACAATTCATCGAGAGGGAGTGTCATGAGCGTCATTCAAGGATGCAAAATCTTCTGCGGCCTGGCCTTGATCATCAGTATGAGCGGCTGCGCAACCATGACCATAGAAGGAGATGGGCAGAAGTCTCCGCAATCGGAAACCGGGACCCACACCAAACACGGCTCCTTCTACAGTTTCGTCTGGTCGGAGCCACCGGTGAGCAAATGCGACAACGGTCACGGGCTTTATCGGGTTCGGCAACACACCAACGTCGCCTATTCGATCGTTTCTCTCCTCTCTCTGGGCCTCTATGTGCCACAAACCGCTGAATGGTGGTGTGATGCTTCGTCACCAGCTGTAGAGGAAGAAGAATTGTATCATCCTGAATGATAAAGCCGGGGGAGGTGTAACAAGATGGCAAAGACGAGAAATCTGATAATCGGTTGCGATGGCACCTGGAACGACACCAAAACTGATGCTCCGACCAATGTTGTCAAACTACTGAACGCCTGTTCCGCGAGTAGCCAAGTCACACATTACGAAGAAGGGGTTGGGACGGCCCACTTGGAAGCCTTGCCCGGCGGAATCTACGGTAAGGGACTTGATCGGCAGATTCTCGGGGCCTACCGCTTTTTGCGCCGCCGCTTTGCCGACAAAAAGTGGACGGCAGAACAAAACCGGGTTTTTATCTTCGGTTTCAGCCGGGGCTCTTATGCAGCTCGTCGGCTAGCCGGACTGATCACTCAGTGCGGAGTACCGAAACGGGCCAAGGATATCGATATTGCTTGGCAACTCTACCTGCGTCGCGACCTTGACAGCATCGCGGCCCTAAAAGCAGACAAACGGCTATTCGACATTCCGATCGAGTTGTTGGGGGTATGGGACACAGTAAAAACAACCACCGACGCGGATTTCAACGATCTCAAATTACCTGCCAGTGTCGTAAAAGGCGTGCACGCGATAGCAATCGACGAGAAACGCAAGTTTTTCCCAGCACTTAAGTGGGACGCAGAAAAGCGTGTGCAACAAACTTGGTTTTCCGGTGTGCATTCAGATGTTGGCGGCGGATATGCCGAGTGCGGACTCTCAGATATAACACTGCACTGGATGATCGATCATGCCTATGCGCAGGGAGCAAAGTTCAAAGCCAGCGCGATAAAAGCATTAAAAAAAGACCCCGGCGGCATGCTGCACGATTCCTACGACGGCATCTGGAAAGTCTTCGGCACCCGTCAGCGACGGATCGCTAAGTCAGCTAAAATCCACGTTTCAGTGCAGGAGCGGATGCAGAGCACAAGCTATCGCCCAGCCAACCTTCCGGATGAACCAAACTGGGAGGGCTGAAGTTCCGCAAACGAGTAATCAAAATCTCTCTACCATAGGGATCAGCCGCTGATAATCGGCATAGCTCAGGCTCGTCTCCCAGTGCCCGCTGAGCATCCCGATCAGCACCCCGGAAGCAAAGACCAGCAGCACGGCAACGGCGAAACTCCAACCGGGCAACGGTCGCTTCCAGAAACCGATCTGCAGGGTCTGTGGTTCCGGGCAATTGCTGACACAGGTCAGGCACCCGGTACATTCAACCGAACAGACAGCCGATTTTTGCCGCACTTCTATCTGCGCCGGGCAAGCACGACTGCAAGCACCACAATCGGTGCAGGAACTTGCCTGACGAACAACCCGCAATGGGCTGAAAAAACTGAGCAGGCCAAGCAACGCGCCGTAAGGACAGAGGTATCGACACCAAAAATTCTGATAAACGACTGACAGGATCGCTAACACCAGTATGACCAAAGCACTGGTGAGCGACATCCTGGTGAAAAAATGCAGCATCTTGACATCTGCGATCGCCCAGTAAGGAGCCTTTAGAAAACTCTGCAGTGCCATCGCCGGCATATCGAACAACACCAATTTGACGAAAAACAGCAACAGCGCGTATTTAGTCACCTGCAGTAATAGATCGAGCCAGCGCCAGATGTGAAAATTCCTGCCAAAAAAATTCCGACCCAGTTTCCAAATAGCTTCCGACAGAGTTCCGACCGGGCAAATCCATGAGCAGAATGATTTACGCGCCAACAGCGCCATCGCCAGAAAAGTCACGAACAGAACCAGCGCTGCCGGATGAACCGGGTCGAGGTACCCTGTCATGACCCAGGCCTTGAGACTGACCAAAGCACCGATCGGTAAAAAACCTTCTACCCCCGGTGGCCGTGCGTAATAGCCGGTCTGGCCAAAAGTTTCGAAATGGCGCACAAACAGCGTAAACTGCACACCGAGAAAAGTACACCAACCGAGAAAAGCCCACTGGATTAGCAAACGCCAAAAGGCTACCTTCTTCCAATTATTTAGAATTTGAATCATTCGGAAGGTATTAACACAGACAAAAGCAAAGAAGCATGACTTAAATCAATTCATCAAACAGGGCAGCCTTCACAAATAGAGAGAAAGGCCCTTGGGAGGGCCCTTCTCTATGTTTATCAAATTTTTCGATATTAATTATTGCTGGTTTTAGTTGCCTTTACCATGATCCCATTGGCCTTGAGTTTTTCAATAATCAAATTTGCATTCACATTCCCAGCAGCGGCAAGTCGAGCAGTCTGTGTGGCAATGGAGTCGAGTTGCGTCCGCAGCTTGTTCGATTCATCCAATGCGGTGTCCTGATTGGCCTTGGTCGTCTGTAATGCTTCATGATCTTTTACCAGCATCACTCCCTGAAAGCTGACCGAAACTAACAGTGTTAAAAGGATCAGCAGAATCGGCACAAAAGTATTGTACCATTGCACCTTTTGCGGTTGCACATTGCGGGTTTGTCCGGTGCTGTCAGTTGGAGTTGACGCCATCGCTAGCCCCCCCTTTCTGCTCCGTGGATCTGGTGTTATTCACTGTTACAACAATGCCATGCGAGGTCAGCAAATCACTGATCTGTTTATCCTGGTTAGTAACAGCCAGCTGGGCCAACGACTTGATCAGCTCATTATTCAGTCGACTCAGCTGAATCGTCTGATTGATGTACTGCTGCCGCTGACTTATCTCCTCTCGAAGTGATCGACTATCCTGAAAGAGGTAGATATTCAGCAGCGCGACAACAAAGGCCGCACCTCCCAAAGCAGTTAATAACCAATACTGCCACGTCAGCAATGTTCCTCGTAATAGCTTCATTTCTCTCTCCTGGCGCGGATTCGATAACCGGCCAATGCAACGAGTCCAATAGCTAACAAGACAATGGTCCCGGGCTCTGGTATCGGTTCAGTACCTGTATCGGTGACGATTGCGGTAATGAACAGGTTGATATCGTCAAATTCCCCGCTGTAACCGCTGCCATTATATCCCTTAGCGTCGAGAACTACCTGGCCGGTAAAGGCCCCGAGCGTTGCAGCATCAAAAGAAATTGCCAAGTCGGTCAGACCGTCACCTGCTCCCAGAGCACTGAAAGGATCAAAACCACTGAACCCGAAGTCGGGACCATTAACAGTAAAGCTGCCATCCAGCAGATCGGCTGGGCCAATGACATCATTAAACAACGCCAGACTTGTTTGCTGTAAGCCATCAGCTATATCAATCGTCCCCAAATCGAGGGAAAAGTTGAAACCGGAACCTGAGAATGTGCCATCGCCAGACAAGAAACTGAAGGCCGGGTTAGCAAAGTTGTTCACTTGTGCCACCAAATCCACAGATAGATCGGCCAAAGCCAGGTCGGCCAAATCATCGTTATGGCTAACGGTATTGATCGTTGCGCTGCCATTGAAAATCCCGGCAGTTGAGGTATTCAGGCCGACAAACAGGTCCGTGCTTTCTCCGGCACCCAATCCGGCACCCAAATTACCCGAGGCATTAAATGCTGTACTGCTGGTCGAGATGCTGCCCTGCAATACATCGTTAAGCGCCGCAGCAGGTGCCGTATTGGTCACGGCCACCGCTTGCTGACCGACAATTTCACCAACATGGACAATGCCGAAATCGACATCGGAAGCAGAGGCTGATGCAACGGCAGCCTGGTAAACATTGCCGGAAACATCCAGAATCTGACTACCGTTATTGATCGCTGTAAAGCCGCTGGTACCAGTGCCGTCAGAGGCAAACTCAACCGTTGTGGTCCCTGACTTCACACCAGCGCTACTGGTATCGAGACCGACGACCATACCGCCATTGTCACTAGCTTGCGCGGCCAGAAGGTTTACCGAACCTGCTAAAGAAGCATCCCCCACGGTCGCACCGGCACTGGCGTTCAGCCTTTCGGAGAAGCCATCGGCCAAGGCGGTATTGGTAATGACGAGAAGCTGCTCGGCAGTATCACCAACCCGCGCATTAAGAACTATTGGATCAGGCGCGGCCTCTCCTTGTGCCAGACGGTAGACACTACCGGTGACCTGGACATCCTGTGAGGCGAGCGAGGTGATCCCCAGCCCGCTGGTGCCAGTTCCATCCGATTCAAAATCGATGGTCGCAACGCCGCTCTTGTCAC
>CALZLE010000240.1 GCA_945788205.1 uncultured Desulfuromonadales bacterium | reverse complement strand
TCTTTCTCGATCTGGTTTTTCTACTATGCCTTCGTCGCCCGTAGCATTGGCAAGATTTTTGTCCCGAAAGCGGATGACATCAAAGTCGGACTGCTGCGTCAGGCCAAGTTCTACTTCCTGACCTACTTCCTCGGCTGGGAAAACCCGCATCACCCGACCCCGGAAGATAAGTTCAACCCGTTGCAGAAATCAGCCTATCTGGCGATCATGTTTGTACTGGTGCCGCTGGTTAGTTTGTCTGGAATTCTGTTGACCAATGTTGATCCGTTGCGTGGCCTGATCATCATGATGGGCGGATTGAAAATATTGATGGGCATGCACTTTCTACTCGCCTGTTCCCTGTGCGCCTTCCTCTTCACCCATATTTATCTGGCGACTCTGGGGCACACTCCATTCGCACACTTCAAGCCGATGTGGACCGGCTGGGAAGAAGAGTTGGAAGATCATTCAGAATCACATGCTGCACATTAAATAATAAGGTCCGGGTGAAAAATCGCCCGGACCTTATTACGCATCAAACTTAAGAAATGCCCTGATTAATAATATGAGAGATGGAGCGATGATCGAACAGCAGAGAGAAATAGCGGGCATGGGCCTCCCTCGTTGTCAGGCTCGTGATTTGAACAGGGTATCTCGTCTTGGCCTTTGGCAAATCCTCCTGTTTCTTCTGATCAGCATCGGAGCTTTTGCCTATCGGGAGTTTGACCTGCTTGGTAGTCTGCCCGGAAGTTTTCGGCTGTTCCTCGGCTCGCCGCCGCCGGCGTATCTCATCAGCATGGCACTCGCTTTATATTATATTTCAGCGTTAATGATTATCCTGAACCAGATGTCCAACGATACCGAGCCGACCCCTAACTGGTCACCGCTCGGTTACCGGGCCACTTTCTATTTCTTTTACGCCATATCAGGGTCGTTGGCGAACCACTTCATGGCGGTTTTCTTTCTTGGAATGTTCCTCTATGGGGTAGAGCGGGTTCGTATCTGGACGTACAATAACCGGGTTGCGCATCAGGATAAGGGGCTTTTGAACGAGCGTTAAGCGAATCAAAAGCTACGTGAAGGGCCTATCCTTGGGAGAGGGGATAGGCCCTTTTTTTGTTCATGGCTTGGGTAAGTAGGTTTGAAACTGTTGCAGGGAGAGTTCCAGGTCTGGCAGCTTGTGTGCTTCGAGGGTCATACTTGGTGCCAATGGCAGAGTGGTTGCCAGCTGTAACAAAGCTTTGAAATCGATGTTCCCGGCGCCGATCGGCAGGTGTTGATCGCTTTCTCCCCAGTTGTCGTGCAGGTGCAGGTGTTTCACGTATTTGCCCAGCTTGTTAAACCACTCTTCCAAACCTTGTTCGGCAAAAATATTCCAATGACCGATATCGAAACAGTGGCCAAAATTTTCACCGGCGAGGCTGGCAAAAAGCTGTTCAAAGACCTCTGATCTACGTTCGTAGATATTTTCGACAGTAATCACAGTCCCCAGCTGTTTGGCCTGTTCGATATATTCAGGCCAGAATTCCAGAGCGTTTACCAACCAGGCATCCTGAACACTTCGGGTCGCTTGATAGGGGATACCGGGATGAAAAACAATACATTCGGCGCCGAGCGCTTCGGCCAGTTGCAGAGATTTCTGGCACATGCTGTGTGCAGTTTTACGCAATCGTTTTTTCGGGCTGCCGGGGTTGAAACCGCTAAAAGGAGCGTGAACCGTTGTTTTCAGCTGCTGCTCAGCTAGTTGCCCGGCACAATCTTTCATCTGCCCAAGGTCGAGCTTCTCGATACTGACTTCCTGACAGGCGACTTCTGGTTGAAGTTTTCGGTTGAGCAGGAAGGGCATGCGTCCAACGAGAAGTTGGGCCGGAGTGTGAACGTAAAGCGATGCGTTCATCAGCCCCTCGCACCAAGGGCAATAACTTCCAGATTCGTGATAGCATCCGGCTCTCCAAGGGCAATCAGAGTATCTCCGGTGTCAATTTCGGTGGCAGGGTCAGGGTTGAAGCTCATCTGCTGATTCTTTTTGATGCCGACGATAATCAGTCCCAGCTCTTTGCGGATTCCAGAATTTATCAAAGTTTTTCCTGATAGCGTTGATTTGCTGCAGATTTTAATTTCTTCGATCTGGAGTTCGAGATTTTCACGACCGGTGGCGATGTCGATAAAATCGACTACCGATGGGCGTATGATCGCCTGCGCTATACGCGAAGCACCGATGGTGTAAGGAGAAACGACCTTGTTGGCACCGGCGCGCATCAGCTTGGTTTTGGCACCGTCTTCACTGGCGCGGGCCAAAATATATAGATCATGATTAATCCCGCGGGCCGTCAAGGTAATAAAGACATTGGCGGAGTCGGAGGTGACGACTGTTATCAAGCCTTCGGCGTTGCGAATCCCGGCTTTTTCCAAGACATCATCATGGGTCGCATCTCCTTGGACAAACAAGTGCCCATCCTCTTCCAGCCGTTGGCAAGCTTCAGAGCTTTGTTCCACAACGATAAACGGAAGCGGTTTAGAGGCAAATTCACGACTGACGAGTTTCCCCATCCGCCCGTAGCCGCAAACAATATAGTGTCCTTTGAGGTTCTGTATTTGTTTCTGCAATTTTTTTCTCCCCAACAGTTTGCGTAGCTGGCCTTCGACCATAAATTGGATCATCGAGCCGATGGTATAGGCAATATTGCCAGTGCCGAAAACGATCAAAACGATAGTAAAAACTTTCCCCTCATAGGAAAGTTCATGGACCTCTTTATAGCCGACGGTTGCGAGTGTGATGACCGTCATATAGAGCGATTCAAAGGCGGACCAACCCTCTATGGCAGCGTATCCAACCGTGCCGCCACCGATTAAGATAACCAGAGAGATAAGTGAAAACAGGACTTTGCGAAAGGGATCCATTGGCACTCCAAAAAAGATTCCGGACATGATAGCTATCTGGCGGAAAAAAAACAAGAAATCGGAAGGGGCACGGCAAATTGAATGCAGTATACAGAAAAGCATTGACTTGCCATGTATACTGTATACAATTCAATAAATTTAGAATGGGGAGAGTATCCGTGAAAAGCAAACCGATTGAACGACATCAGACGCTGCGGGAGAAGATCCTCGAAACAATCCGCGAAGCGATCCTCAAAGGGAATTTGAAGCCTGGAGAGAAGGTCGCGGAGCCGGAGTTGGCGGAACGTTTCGGGATCAGTCGAACGCCAATCCGGGAGGCCTTTCGTCAGCTGGAGTCGGAAGGCTATCTGACGGTCATTCCACGCAAAGGAGCTGTGGTTGCGGCACTGTCCGAACAGGACGTGCAGGAATACTATGCCGTCAAAAGTATCCTCGAGGGCTATGCTGCCGAACTGGCCGCTTCCAATTTGTCGGAAAAAGAATTGGAAAAGCTGGAATCGATCAATGACCGGTTAAAGAAACTGGCAGCTGAAGATGATGTTAAGACCTTTTACCGGGTTCATAATGAATTCCATGATCTGTTTCTTAAAGCATCAGGAAACAGTAAGTTGGTCGAATTGATTCAGCAGCTCGGCATGCGTTTTAATCGTTTGCGGATGGCTTCGCTCTCGGTCGAGGGCCGGATGAACATTTCCGTTGCAGAGCACGATAAGCTGCTCGAAGCGTTCCGCAACAATGACGGTGGTGCCGCTGAGAGTCTGGTCAAGAAGACTGCTGCCATCGGTGGAAAGGTTCTGTTGGAGAGTATGACTCAGGCAGAGGGAGGAGAAGGCAAAAAGGCTTTTTTGGAAAAACGGATCGACGTTTAACCCGACTTTGAATATTCGCGACTCATGTCGCTTCGATGATATAAAAAATGTAAAGGCCCCTGATTTCAGGGGCCTTTACCCGTTTTGAGCGGTGGATAAATTCAACCGAGGTATTCTGCAATTCCGGTGGGAAAATCGAGCAGTTCCAGATTCAGGGCGTTACGCCAGTCGGTCGGGTCGCAAATGTTCCCTTCCAGTAGCATCGTCAGCTGATCGCTGGTCATGGGGAATTGTGATACCGATTGAAAAATTGACACCAATGGTTGCATCAACAGCAGCGGCTGGTGAATTTTACACACCGATTTTTTGCCC
>CALZLE010000239.1 GCA_945788205.1 uncultured Desulfuromonadales bacterium | reverse complement strand
GGTCTGCCAGCGTTTTTACGGCAACTGAAAGACCTCGGTCTACAGACCAAGCTGGATACTAACGGGCTGCTGCCTCAAGTCATTGCTGAGCTGCTCGAAGAGAGCCTGCTCGACTATTTGGCTGTTGATATAAAAACCACTCCAGAACGTTACCACGAACTGCATTCTCACCCCGTTGCGATCTCAAACCTGCTCGAAACGATCAAACTGGCCAAACTGGCCCCTATCGAGGTGGAGTTCCGCACCACCTGTATCCCCCAATTGGTCGACGGTCCCGAAATTGATCAGCTTGGGGAGTTGCTTCGCGATGCGCCGCTGTGGGTGTTACAGCAGTTCGTGCCCGAACATTCCATGCAGGTTTCCTGGCAGCAGAAAGAGGTGTATCCGCTGAGTCGCATAGAGCAACTTGTTTGTCAGGCAGAAACCTATGTTGAGCGGGTGTTGTTGCGGGGCTTTTAAAAGCAGAGCCACGTCGCTAGCTGCAACGTGGCTCTTTTGAATTGTCGACAGCTACCTGTCAGTCGAGCTGAACTTTGTGGCAGAGCAGGCAGCGCATTTTTGTCGGATGCTCGGCCGGAAAAGGTACGCCATCGTCATTATGACATTCTTCGCAAAGTTTACCGGCAGCTTTTTTGCCGTCTTTATGAAAGACATCGTACATTGGTTGATGGGTGTCGTCCTTCGGTAAAGCTGGTGTGGTCCCTTTTGGGGCCATCACGAGGACAGTGATAATCACCGCTCCCCCCAGAAGTAACAGAATATCCCGTTTTTTCATTCAATCTCTCCAGATACAAAACGTGGCCTCAGGGGGCCTCTTTGATAAATTCTTGAGTTGTTTGCTTCTGATAGTGCATCAAGGCGGGGTGTCGGGTCAATCCTGTCGGGCATTATTCCGATTTGATAAAGAGGAGGTAGATAAACAGGCCGACGATAACCGTTCCGCCACCAACAATGACCCAAATGCCGCCACTGGCAATCCCTTCGGTGCCGGTTCCCTTGGCGACGGTCCAGGAAAGCGCGAGGGCGAACCCCCCGATACCGACAATAAAAGCCGAGATTGCCCGCATGCCGAGAAAGTAGGTAATCAGCACCACTGCGGCGAAGCCGCCGAGAAACCAAGGGTTTTGGCTCAATTCACCAACATTCCAAGTTTCCAACTGCTGCATCAGGTTGTCGGTGCGGAAGTTGGTCATAAACTCTTTAACATCGGCCCAGGTCATAAGGTTTTCTCCATGTCCATTTTGGTTGCCGGTCAAAATTGAAAACAATATTAGCAGATTATCAGATTTAGGTGGCAAGATAAATTGCTAACAGCCCGTAAATCTTGACTTTGATTGGGAGCTTCAATAGGATGACGCCCTTGGTTTGGTCGGCTTTCTCGATCATTTTTCAGCTGTTTTGTTCGACGAGATAAATTTATTTGGGAGTGTTCGTGTTGCATCGAGCAATCGGAATATTCGACTCTGGCGTTGGCGGTCTGACCGTTTGTAAAGAGATCATTCGTCAGTTGCCGGGGGAAAACCTGATCTATCTGGGGGATACTGCCCGCGTTCCCTACGGAACCAAGAGCGCCCAGACTGTTGAGCGCTACGCTTTAGAGGCGGCGGGTTTTCTGGTCGAGCAGGGTGTCAAGCTGCTGGTGGTCGCTTGTAATACCGCTTCGGCTGTTGCCTTGCCAGCATTGCGAGAACGCTATCAACTGCCGGTCATTGGTGTGATTGAGCCGGGCGCTCGACGGGCGGTCCATAGCCTTAACCGGCGGATTGGTGTTATCGGCACCGAAGGGACAATCAACAGTGGTCGCTACGAAGAAGCGATCCGTACCCTGTTGCCCGATGCCGAGGTGTTCTCCGCTGCCTGTCCACTCTTTGTCCCCTTGGCAGAAGAAGGTTGGGCCGATCATGAGGTGGCCCGATTGGCCAGTCTTGAATATCTGCAGCCACTGATCGCGGCACAGATTGATACTTTGGTGCTTGGCTGCACCCATTATCCGTTGTTACGGAACACGCTCCAGCAGGTTCTTGGGCCCAGCGTTCTTCTGGTCGATTCGGCGGAAGAGACCGCCCGTTGTGTCGCTGAACTGTTCCGGGCACAGGGGTTGGAGCGTCCCGAGCATGGGGGGCAACGAGATTTTTATGTCACTGATGTGCCGACCCGTTTTGAGCTGGTCGGGCGGCCCTTTCTCGGCGGAGAGCTGGCTAAGGTTGCGCAGGTCGCCATCGATTGATTTGCATCTTAGGTTTCTATTGAATTTGGGGGCAGGATGAGAAAAATACTGCTGAGTCTCTGTGGCTTGTTACTGTTCGGCGTTGTCGCTGGTTATGTTGGTGGTTGGATTATGCGCCAGTCACAACCGCCTGCCGAGCGGATTCCGATTGTTGTTGAAGAGGATCTTCCTGAGCGTAAAGTGCAGCTCTATTTCGGTGATAAGCAAGGCCGCTTTTTGCAGTCGGAAGAACGGATGATTGCCGGTTGTGAAGATGATCGAGATTGTATTCGCAGCTTGCTGGAAGCGCTCCGCTCAGGTTCGCAACAGGCGCTATTGTCAGTGTTGCCGGAAGAGACCGGGATATTGGAAATCGAGCTGGAAAATGATCTGGTACGGGTCAACTTTTCCCGGCACTTGAGCGACTTTCATCCTGGCGGCAGCTTTTCCGAATTATTGACCGTTTATAGTTTGGCGAACAGTTTGGGCGAGAATTTCCCCTATTTACGGCAAGTACAGATCTTAATTGATGGGCAGGTGCAGCGGACTCTAAAGGGGCATGTGCGGATTGATCAGCCAGTCTATGCAGATTTCAGTTATACCCGCCCACCGACGGCCGGACCGGTGTTGGAAGAGCAGGGTGCTGATGGCCTAACGACAGATATGGACAGCGAAGCAGAATTAAAAATTGAAGAGGTGATAGAAGATGCACAGATTCCTGCAGGCGATTAATAAACAGGTTTTGGTTCTCGATGGTGCCATGGGCACCATGCTGCAAGAGCGTGGCCTGGCTCCGGGAGCCTCGCCCGAAGGGATGAATCTGGAGCAACCGCAGGTTGTTGAAGCAGTGCATCGTGAGTATGTTGCTGCTGGAGCCGATATTATCGTCACTAACACCTTTGGGGGGAATCGGCCCAAACTGGCAAATTACGGGCTGGAAGAGCAGGTTCGTGAAATCAACATCGCCGGAGTTGAGATCTGTCGCCGTGCGGCGGGCGAACAGACCTTTATCGCGGCCTCGGTCGGTCCGACCGGACGGTTTCTCGAACCGGTTGGCGATGCCAGCTTCGATGAAATGTTCGAGATTTACACTGAGCAGATCAGTGCCCTGGCTGAAGCAGGCAGCGACCTGATCACCTTTGAAACCTTCCTCGATATCCGTGAACTGCGGGTTGCGATTATTGCCGCTAAGGCGGTCTGTGACCTGCCGTTGATGGCTTTGATGACTTTTGATGATGCCGGCCGCACTGTCCTCGGCACTCCGCCGGAAGCGGCTGCCGTCACTTTGGGTGCCCTTGGTGTCGATGTCATCGGTTCGAATTGTGGTCTCGGCATCGAAGGTATTTTCGAAATTCTGGAAAAGATGCGCTCCGTGACTAATCTGCCGCTGATTGCTCAAGCGAATGCCGGATTGCCGGAACTGCGCGACGGGGTCACGGTTTTTCCTGGCACCCCGGAAGAGATGACTGCCTATCATCAGCGCTTAATCGAACTTGGCGTGCGGGTCATTGGCGGCTGTTGCGGTACCACTCCGGCACATATCGAAGCAATGCAGAGTGCGTTAACTGCTTTCGATCAGCAATGGCAGGCTCCAACGCGCCGCTGTTTTCTCTCCAGCCGTACCCAAGTTGTTGAGGTCGGGGGTGACGCTGCCTGCGCCGTAATCGGCGAGCGGATCAATCCGACCGGCAAAAAAGGTTACAGCGCTGAACTGCGTGAGGGGAAAACCGCCTACATCCGTCGTGAAGCCCAGCAACAGGTCGCCGCTGGTGCTGATCTTCTTGACGTTAATTGTGGTACTCCCGGTGTGGATGAGCCGGTTGCCCTCGAAGGTGCGGTGTTTGCGATCAGTGGTGTTACCGGGACTCCGTTAGTGCTCGACTCTTCAAGTCCGGAAGCCCTGGAGCGAGGGCTCAAGGCGGCAGACGGCAAAGTGTTGATCAACTCGGTCTCTGGCGAGGAGAAGAGTTTGGCGGCGATTCTGCCGTTGGCCAAAAAATACGGCGCGGCGATTATCGGTCTGGCGCTTGATGGTGCCGGGATTCCCGAAACGGCAAATGATCGGTTGCAGGTGGCAAGAACGATTCTCGACCGAGCATTGGCTCTCGACATTCCACGAGAAGATGTGGTTATCGATTGTCTCACCCTGACTGTTTCTGCTGAGCAGAAGCGCTCTGCCGAAACTTTGCAGGCGTTGCGATTGGTGCGCGACGAATTGGGGTTGGCGACGGTCCTCGGTGTCAGCAATATTTCGTTCGGCTTGCCGAGTCGGCCGGTCCTGTCGGCAGCCTTTTTCACCATGGCGCTTGAGGCCGGCCTGAAGGCAGCGATCATCAATCCGAAAGATGAGCGGATGATGGACGCTCTGCGTGCCGTCAAAGTGCTCCTTGGACAGGATCTCCGGGCGGAAAAATATATTGCTCATTACGGCCAGCAGGTTGCGGCACCGGCTCCTTCCGCAGCGGCTGATGATCAGCCGTTGACCATCCGCGAATTGTTAGCCAAAGCGATTATAGAGGGAGACAGGGATGTTGTCGCCTCACTGGTTGACCAGGCACTAAATGAAGGTTTGGAGCCATTGCAGATCAGTAATGAAGGGTTACTTCCCGGACTTGAAGAGGTCGGCCGGCGGTTCGGTAAGAACCAGATTTTTCTGCCACAGGTGATGATGTCGGCGGAAACCATGCAGACTGGTTTTAATCGGCTGAAAGAAGAGATCCACGGTCAGCAAATGGAGAGCCTCGGCAAGGTGCTGATGGCAACGGTCGAAGGCGATATCCATGATATCGGTAAGAATATTGTCTGTACCTTGCTGGAAAATCACGGTTTTGAAGTCATCGATATGGGGAAGAATGTCCCGGCAGCAAGAATCATTGAACGGGCAAAAGCAGAACAGGTTGACGCTGTCGGTCTGTCGGCACTGATGACGACAACGCTCGAGCAGATGCAGGTGACGATTGATGCGTTGCGCGAGGCTGGGGTAAAGGTTTTCACAATGGTTGGTGGTGCTGTTGTCACGGAGAATTATGCCGCTGAAATCGGTGCGGACTTGTATGCCGCTGACGCATTGGAGGCTGTTGCCAAGATTAAGGGATTGTTGCTTAAAGACCGCTAAATCGCGGTGTTGGGATGTTTCCTTAAGTTGATTCGCCATTTCGCGGTATCCTAAAAATCCTTTCCTTTCAAGAAGATAGTTGCATCATTTCGCCATTTCGCGGTATAACCTATCCGTCTTTTAGAGTTTTTTGAGGTTGTCGATGATCGTCGGGTTTAATCACAATGTCAGTTACAAAGGGATCGGTTTCCACGTCCAGACTGAAGATAGTGGCGTTAAAAGTCCGCAACTGGTGACTCTGCTATATCACGGTGGAACCATCATTGCGTCTCAAAAGACAGTCTACGCCGATATCCTTAAAGTCGACAACCTGAGTCAGGTTGTCGAAGATCTGGCTAAAGAGCAGCATAAAGGGATGCTCCGTCGATTGACGCAAGGGGAGTTTGACGAGAAAATTGTCGCTCTTGGAATTGCGTTGAAAGGAGCGACCGTTGCCGCCCAACCTGAGCCTGAATCGGTAACAGATATTCCGGTGATGCCAGATGAAGTTGCTGTCCCGGAAGTCGTTGATGAGTTACCTGAGGCCAAACCGGTGACCACCGAGTTGCCACAGGAACCGGTGCAGATTGTTGAAGAGCCTATCGTCGACAAGTTCCGTGAATCGAAAAAGAAGCTTCAGCACGAGCCGAGTCTGGATGAGTTGATTTATGCTTATCTTTCCGGTGCAGACGAGTGTCGTTAACTCGTTTTTTGGCTGCGATTCATCGATCGATGTAAATATCGATTCTATGGAGAATAACCATTGTTCAATAGTCTGATCAGTCGAGTTATTTTGCTGAACGTGTTGCTGTTGATTCTTGGCGTCGGAACCTTTGCCATGTATCACCTGCAACGTGAGCAGGGGCATTTGATTGATGTAAATCGACAGAATGCACAGCTGCTGCTCAATACGGTTGAACGCTCCATCTTCCATTCCATGTGTACCGGTAATCAGTCCAACGTCCAGGCGACCCTCGAAAAAGTCGGTGCCAGCGAAGAATTAATTGCGGTGCAGATTTTTGATCCAGAAGGGAAGATTCTGCGTTCAGCGCGACCGGAAGACCTCGGCAAGCAGGCGTCGCTCCATAGTCTCGAACTTTTCCAACAGAACCAAAATGAGGGTTTTTACGAGACCGAGGATGGTACGCGGGTTATTTCGATGCTGATGCCGATCTCGTCGGCCGGCGGCTGTGTCGAGTGTCACGAAGAAGGCGAGGTGATCGGGGTTTTGAATCTCGATTTTTCTCTTTCCGATATGTATGGACAGCTACGCACCACCAGCAAAACATTTATCATTTCAACCTTGGTGAATCTGATTGTACTGACCATTGGTGTTGCCCTCATCCTGACCCGTTTGCTGCGTAAGCCGCTGCAGCAGATTTCGAAAGGGATGGGACAGGTCGAAGAGGGAGATTTGTCGGTTCGGATGCCAGAGCGGGTCGACGACGAGGTTGGTCAGCTGATGTCCGGCTTTAACTCAATGGTCAGCAATCTTGAACAGGCACAAAATGAATTGAAACACTGTCATTATCAGCAGATGGAGCGGGCGGAGCGCTTGGCCTCGGTTGGTGAAATGGCGGCTGGACTGGCCCACGAAATCAAAAATCCTTTGGCTGGTATTGGTGGTGCAATTGATGTGTTGGCCGATGATTACGCGAAGGATGATCCCCGTCGCGAGGTTATGTCACAGATCCAAAAACAGGTTGGTCGGCTGAATAAAACTGTGACCGATCTGCTTTATTTCGGTCGGCCGGGGGACCCGGAATTTACTTTCATCGACATCAACAGCCTGATTAAGCAGACGCAACTCTTCGCTTCGCAGCATCCGGAAGCGAAAAAAGTAAATTGGATTGAAGAGTTGACGCGCAACTTGCCGCTGGTCTGGGGGGATCAGAAGCAGATTCAGCAGGTTTTGTTGAACTTGATGATCAATGGCCTGCAGGCGATGAAGGATGGTGGGGTTTTGACCGTGCAGACCGACACCTTCAATCGTGACGCTCAGGAGTGGATTCGGGTCGATGTGATCGACACTGGGGCTGGTATCCCGGAGGAGGAAATTAACAAGATATTCACGCCTTTTTATACCAGCAAGACCGAGGGAACCGGTCTGGGTCTACCGATATGTCGGCAGTTGATGGTTGCCAACGGCGGCTCTTTGCGGGCTGCCAGTACGATGGGGAAAGGTGCTCGTTTTACACTAGAATTACCAGTGGCAAAAGAGCGTGAGGGTGCGCCGCTTCCGTCGAGTGACGGTGGCTGGACAGAAGAGTAAAATGGCAAAAGCTGAGGAGAATAGAAGTCAGTGCGAAAACACAAAATCTTAGTTGTTGACGACGAACATTTGATCCGCTGGTCTCTCGATCAGAACCTCAAAAAGCAGGGTTATGAGGTCACGACCGCGGGATCGGGTGAAGAAGCGATGCGCTTGGTACAGGAAGAGTCCCCTGATCTGATGTTGCTCGACGTCCAGTTACCGGGAATGAACGGTATGGAGGTGCTCGAGAAGGTCAAGGAGACCGAAGAGGATGTCATCGTTATTATGGTGACCGCTCTCGGTGTCCTTGAGACAGCAGTCAAGGCGATGCGACTCGGGGCGTACGATTACATCAACAAGCCGTTTAACCTTGATGAGCTGGCCATCGTCATAAAAAAGGCGTTGGAAACCCAGGAGCTGAAACGGGAAGTCGCTCAATTGCGTTCCACGCAACCGAAAAAGTTCAGTATCGATGGGATCATCGGTGAAAGCGACGAGCAAAAACATGTCCTGGGGATGGTTCGCAAAATTGCTCAGAGTGACGCCGGAACGGTCCTGATCCAGGGTGAGAGTGGTACTGGAAAAGAGTTGGTGGCCAAAGCGATCCATTACGAAAGTGGTCGTGCCGATAAGCCTTTTATGGCGATCAACTGTGCGGCAGTACCGGAAACCCTCCTGGAAAGTGAGTTGATGGGCCACGAAAAAGGTGCCTTTACTGATGCCAAAAATCTGAAAAAGGGTCTTTTTGAGATGGCTGATGGCGGCACGGTTTTTCTTGATGAGATCGGCGACATGCCGCAGGGGATTCAGGCTAAGTTGCTGCGTGTTCTCGAGGATCGTACTTTCCGCCGAGTCGGTGGCACCAAAGATATTCATGTCGATATCCGCATTATTTCAGCGACGAACAAGGACCTACTTGCAGCCATCAAAGAGAAGAGCTTCCGCAATGATCTTTATTATCGTTTGCAGGTCATTCCGATTTTTCTTACCCCGCTAAGAGAACGACGGGCAGATATTCTCGCACTGGTCAGGTTCTTTATTGATCTCTTCAATAAAGAGTTTGGAAAGTCTGTTGCTGATATCTCCGAAGAGGCAGAGCAATTTCTGCTCGAATACGATTGGCCGGGTAATGTTCGTGAGTTGAAGAATGTTATCGAACGGGCAATTATTCTGGAAAACGCTGAGATTATGCAGCTGGAGCATTTACCGCGCGAATTGGTATCGCAGGCGAGCGGTGATGGCGGTGGCCCATTAGAATTTATTTTGCCGCCAGAGGGTGTGGATATTGAGGATGTAGAGCGTGAATTAATCAAGCAAGCCCTTGATATGGTTGAAGGAAATCAATCGAAGGCAGCCAAGAAACTGAATTTAGGCATTGATGCGTTTCGTTACAGGATGAAAAAGTTCAAATTTTTATAGACATTTTATTAAATATTTCATACATTTTAGGATAGAAAGAAGGCGGAGATTTCATAACTAATTAAAATTTCCGCTCTTTTTGTCTCCTCCTGAAAATTAAAAAGCTTTAGTGTTGGCATTCCGTTTGCAGTATTTGTCGGATGAGTAAAAAACTCAAGAATGCCAAAAGTCTGATTTTTTTTGCGTGGGCTCTTCTTTATGGAGGCTTTAGTATGATCCGATCCTTAAACAATATCTGCCTGCTGCTGGTGATTTCGCTGGCCATGGGTGCGATATGGCCTGATTGCTCTGCCGCAGTGCAAGCGCCTCAGCTTGAACTATTGGGGGAGGTCAAGTCTGGATTGCGTGTTCCGACCCGGATCGACGTCGATAATAGCGGCAATCTTTTTGTTGCTGATTCTCGGTTGCAGCAAATTTTCAAGTTTGACAAATACGGGACTGAACTTCTGGTTGTTGACCAGGAGAAAACTTCTGGCGCCGGATTGGCGGTTTCGCCAGCTGGCGATCGAATCTATGCTTCGGCATTTGATAAAGTCGTGGTTTTCGATGGTGCTGGTGAGTTGATCGGTTATGTCGGTCAGGGGGCAGGAGAGTTTACCGCTGCCGGTTCAATCGATCTCGATAGCGATGGAAATATTTATGTCGCTGATCTCGGTACCGGAACGATTAAGCAATATGCAGCTGATGGGTCTGCTGCTGGTCAGTTTGGCGCAGTCACTTTTGTTGCCAATTATGCTTTTGTCATTCACCCTGAGACGGGTAGCTTTTACTTGCCTGATTCGGTTTTTCACACGCGTGGCGGCTTGCGACCTCAGTTAACGGTTTTTGATTCTAACGCCAATCAGCTACAACAGATTCAGGCTGATAATGGTTTCGGTGCTGATCCGTTATTGTTTTTTGGCGGCATGGCATTCGACAGTCAGGAGCGAACTTATATTACCGATATGGAAGGTAAGACGATTCGGGTTCTCGATGCAGCAGGAACTTGGCTGGCCACTTACGATAGAAATGGTGAGTTATCGCGTCCTGGGTCGATGGCGTTTGACGTTGTCACAAACCGTCTGTTTGTTGTCCAGGCCGACAACAAAATCGATATTTACGGGATCGACGGTGCCGAGAATCCGGTCGCAGTCAATAATCCTCCTGAAACACCCATTCCAGTTTCACCGATCGGTGGCAGTGAAGTCGCTTTCGCTCTGCCGAGTTTAAACTTCAATAATTCCGTTGATGCGGACGAGTCAGACGAACTCAGTTACACGGTTCGGGTTTTTGCTGCTGACAATACCCTCGTGACCTCCCTCACGGTTGCCGAACAGGCAGCGACAACGTCGGTCGTTCTTGATGTCGATTTGCAGGAAAACGATTTTTACCGTTGGCAGGTTCAGGCTTTTGATGGCCAGGCCGAATCAGATTGGTCGGAGCTGCAGGGTTTTTATATTAATGCTGTTCAGGAGGCCCCATCAGTTCCTGTTCTGGTTGCTCCGTTAGCCGGTTCGGCAGCAAAAACGGATGCGCTGTTGGAGTGGCAGGTTGCCACTGACGCGGATCCCTTTGATACCGTCAGTTACCTGCTGGAAGTTTCAGCGAGCGCAGACTTCAGTGAAATTCTTTACAGTGAAGAACTGGCTGCCACTGAGCGTCAGTTGACCGACTGGAGCGGACAGATTGAGCCGGGCCAAGTTTATCACTGGCAAATCACAGCGGTCGATAATCATGGTTTAAAGACCTCATCGAATGCTGATGGAAGCTTTATCTATCAGGCATCGTTATTAAATGTTGCTGCCAATATGCCGGGCACACGAGTCTACCTCGGCGGTAATCAAGGTTACGCCGGGCAATTTATCGGCGAAGCCCCATGCAAATTGCGAGATCTTCCGGAAGGTCGTTATTCGCTAATCCTCGAGCGAGCTGGATTTGAACCATTCTTCCAGCCGATTGATATTCAAGAGAATGCTCCAACTGAGGTTTATGTCGAGCTTCGTCCGGCACTGCTGCCGGGGAAACAGTCTTTCAGTCCACTGAAGGTCGCTGGCACGAAAATCAAGGCCGGTTCGTTGCTAACCCCTCTGATTGCGGATCTCGACCTCGATGGAATTGAAGATCTGCTGCTGTCTTACGCCGATGGTCGTCTGCATTATCATCCAGGTGTTTTGAGTAAGAAGAAGGGTAAAGCAAAGGCCCGTAAAGTTCGCTTTACCGCTGAAAAACAGCTCTCGCTACCGCAGATGGCTGGCGGAACACCGGTACTGGTCGACTGGAATAATGACTATCAACAGGATCTGCTGATCGGAACCGCTGACGGTTCAGTCTGGCTGCACCTCAATCAGGGCGACTTCTCCTTTACCGAAGAGCCAATCTGGTTGGCAGCGGTTGGTAGCTCAGCCGTTCCTGCGGTCGCCGACATCGATGCTGACGGTAATAAAGATCTGGTTGTTGGAAGCGGTGACGGAGAGCTGGTGTTGTTCAGCAACCTGGGGAGCGATGCAGAAGTGCAGCTGTCTGAACCTCAGCTGTTAACGGCTTTTGCCGAAGCGGCCGCACCGACCTTTGCTGATTGGAACGGTGATGGCCAGCGCGAGCTGCTGATTGCTGCAGAAGGCCAGATCTATCAAGCTGTTTACTCCGCGGGAGCGCTCGCAGAAATGAAGCAGGTTAGCGTTAAGGGCGGTACTTCAATTGCGCGACTGTTCGCCCATGATGTTGATGTTATCAGTGGTAAAAACCTGATCGTTGGAACGGCTAATGGCCGGCTGTTGTTGAGTCAAGGCAGAAGAGATGGCAACAAGCGTTATGTTGCTGATTACTACCGTGCCATCGAGGAGAAGCTGAAGCAGCTGGAAATGGCCCTTGAAGAAGACAATACAGAATTATTGCCTTTAATGGAGCCACTTTACGTCAAGTTGGCACAGCAAAAGATGAACCGTTTGGCAAAGCAGGCAAAGAAGCTTGTTGCTGAATTGCCAGCCAATTCTGACGCTGCTTCAGTCGCCAATGAGCTGGCAAATATATTGTTATATTGATTTGTAATTACAACTTGTTACGGCAATGCAGGGGGTAGGGGAAATGATGAAAAAGTTGACGTTGATATGTGTGGGAATATTGCTGACCGGGTTTTCGACCTTGGCATTGGCTGGTATTGAAAATACGCCGCACAACTTCACCGCTACTCAACCGGATAACACTTTGTATTTTACTTACAGCGCAAACAACGAAGATGAGCTCTGTGTCTTTTGTCATACGCCGCATGGTGGTTCTCTGGATGGCCCACTCTGGAACCGTGATGTCTCAGCGCTGGATGGTGCCGGTTACTACACCCATTATTCCAGCGATACGCTTTCGACATCTCTCAGTAGCCAGTCGGGTCGCGCAGTGAACGGCCCATCTCTGACCTGTCTGTCCTGCCATGATGGCAGTATCGGCGTTGGTGACAATCTGCTGAACACCGGCGGTGTTGATCCTGACAACTCTGCATCGACCGTTATCAGCCTCTACAGCGCGGATCTGGGGATTGATATTCCGGGTCCAAAGATCGGGACCAGTATTGCTGCTTTAGCAGGTGCTGACAGTACAACTGATCTGTCTGACGACCATCCAATCTCTTTTGGTTACAATGCGGTTCAAACAGAGAAAAGTAGTGATTTTCAGGCGTCAGCTTATGTGATTAGTCAGGGTTTGACCCTTTATAGTGGAAATGTCGAGTGCTCGACCTGCCACGATCCGCATGTCGATTATCTTGTAGATACAACGCTAGATCCATTCCTGCGAATTTCCAATGCAGGGAGTGCGATGTGTTTATCTTGTCATATTAAATGATTGGGATCCCAGGGGTGTTTTTTTCCGGGAGTGTGTTGATGAAACAAAAAGCTTTGATACCGATAATTGCACTGGTCATGTTGCTTGGGTTTACCTCTGTTGCTTCTGCCCGAATGGTGCATGACTTTGATTGCAACAACTGCCACAAGCCAGGGATGGATCTTGCGTCAGTCTCCGGTATCGTTTGTCTCGATTGTCATACCAGCGGTATGGTCGGGACGACTTTCCCGTTACATCGTAACGGTCCTGGACCGACCAATCCGGTTAGTAACTCCACTTTTGCCGTCGGCGATGCCAGTGATGCTATGGGGTCGGTTACCGGGCAAAGTGAAACCCCTGGTGATGAGTCTTCGCACAACTGGGCCTCTTTGTTAAAAAATGCAGCAGCTGGTGCTGACAACCCCAGTACATCAGCTTTTTATGGCCGGCAGAATTCTTCCGGTTCTTACTTGACCTGTAGCCGTTGTCACGATCCGCATGGTTCGTTGATCGACACCAGTCGCGGTGCTGCTAACCCGAAACTTTTGAAGCTCGGTCCCGATACCGAATCTGCCATGTGTAACGATTGTCACGTTGCTTGGGCTTCCGATCAAGGTTCCTTCGAGCATGCATCTAATGCTGCGCCTACCAACGTACATCCGATGGTCTCAAATTATGCTGCGGTCGCTGCAGCCAAAAACACCAAATACAATGCGGTCGTTTCTGCCGTTGGTGAGGTTGCCCTGAACGGTACGGGTGGTGTCGATTGTCTGACCTGTCACGGGGTGCATTGGACAGACTCTGATAGCTCGACAACTGATGGTGCCGGTCAAAGCTTGAACCCTGGGGACGGGAAAGTTCTTAAAGCTGATGGGGCGAGTGTAGATCAAGCGGCGGTTGCTGGTGTCAGCCTATGTCAGGCGTGTCACACGTATAAGGACCATGGAACCGGGCGAACCAACCCGATCGGTTGTCTGGTATGTCATGGGGCCCACCTGGAAGATACCGGTGGCTCAATGAACAACTACATGTTGCGCGCATCGATTACCACAAAGGCGCCAAACGCCGCAGGTAATAAGACGGCCTCTGGGATGGTCATCGACCTCGGCAATGGACAGACTCAGAGTCAACGGCTTTGGGGCTACTGCTTCAACTGTCATGATTCTGCCGCTGCAGCGATCACCCATAATGCGTCCTGGACTTGTAGTGATTGTCACAGCCACGGTGATACAGATGGTAGCTGGACGGCTGCCGGTGGCTGTAATACCTGTCATGGCTATCCGCCGAGTGAAAATACAGTCGCGAATGGGTCCAACGCCGGTTATGCGGCTGGCTATAATACCAGCGGTCACTTCAAGAACGAAGTCAACACTCAACACGTCGCCCACGCTGGCGGTGGCAGCGATTACTCGTTCCGTTGCTCCTCCTGCCATAAAAACAATAATCATATTATGGGCGACTTTGCTGATGCCATCTTGGCTCCGTACGATCCATTGATCGATGGCAACGGCGCCCTGACCGGCGCTAGCGAGCCGAATTACGTCGCAGCAACCGGAGCCTGCAGCAATATCTACTGTCATAGTAATGGTGATCCACGTAGTAACGGTTCGCTGACCGTTAATGACCCGGGCGTCTGGGAGGGTGGTGCAGCTATTACAACGTGTGACGCCTGTCATGGTAACGATGTCACTTCCATGAGCGCAGGCAATCGCAATAATTCGCAGGTTCATAATGCTCACCTGAATAAAGGTTACAGCTGTCAGGTCTGCCACGCTGATACGGCGACGAATGCCACTACTTTAGCCGCTGGCGCGATCGACCCCAGCACTGGAACTCACGTAAACGGCGATGCCGATGTGACCATTGACGGGACCTCGATTGGCCTTAATCTGAGTGGCTACTCATACGGTATCACCGATGGGACCTGCTCGGTTTACTGTCACTCCAATGGATCTTCCAACGCATCTCCCGATTGGGATACTGCTTCTACCGGCGCTTGTGGAACCTGTCACCAGTACAGTAATTCCGGCGTTGCTACCGGTAGTGGTACCGCACTGGGAGATGCTCACGCGATTCACTTGTTTGATGCCGGTGGCCCCAAGATTGCGACCTGCTCAACCTGTCATACTCATGATGGTGCTACAGGGTCGGCTAATACGGATCATGTCAACGGTGGTTCCATCGACCTTAAGGCGAATGCCTGCGATACCTGTCATGGTTCCGATGGTGTTTCCACTACAGGTGACGACCGGATTCCGATCTGGACAGATGATTTGACAGTTGACTGTGAAACCTGTCACGCAGGTAGCGTGATTGCCGATATCAGTGGCTCTGTAGCCACACCGGCCAAGCTTTATTTTGACAGCGCCGGTCATGGCAAAAAATCTGTCCCCTGTTTAGCCTGTCATGATTCGGCAGCTGATGGAAATCACCTCGGGACTCTTGATGATACCGATCGTTTGCGGACAAGTTTTGCTACCTACAATGCTTCTGATGCAAAGCCGTTCTGCGGATTCTGTCACGCGGCTATGGATAACCACTTCGCCAACAGCAACTCTGCCGGCGCCACCGATACCAGTACCGACGGTGATAATTGTGTCATCTGTCACGACGCCCATGGCCAGCAGGATAAGAACAACGCTGATCTGGATGCGATGATCCGCGCTGACATCAGCGGTCAGGTGGTCACCGGCTTTACCGACAAGACCGACCGGACCAAGTACTATGCAACTGGCGGCGATCTGGG
>CALZLE010000238.1 GCA_945788205.1 uncultured Desulfuromonadales bacterium | reverse complement strand
CTTTCAAAGTCCTGCTGCCGACCTTGCTCACGCTGAATATTTTTTACCCGTCGCGCCAGTTTTTTCAGCTCTCTTCCGAGAAGTTTTTCTAGTCGCGACTTAAGGTCGGCTACCTTAACAGCAGAATCTTCACTGTAAAGTTTTTCGACAACCTCACAAGCCATCAAATCGTCATTATTTAACTCATTTTTTGCAGACGCAGGCTGCGCTACTTTTTCGGGAAATGTATATGAATTGCCGGGAACGATTCGTCCCCCAGGCTGTCGTTTCAGTGCATCGATGATCTGACCTTCAACATCGAGCAATATCAGATTGCTACTTTTCCCGATCAGTTCAACAATCAATGTGCAATCACCTTTCGGCCCCTGACATGAAAGCTCGACGATGCGGTCATCATTTAATTGACGTATTCCGATGATGCGCGACAGCCTTGCCCTAAGTAGCTGGCAAAAGCGTGGCGGAGTGAAGGGGTTGGGAAAAGATTGCTCCGTCAGATGGATGCGACTTTCCTGTGCAGTTGCGGCAACAAGCAGCCTTAGATTTTCCTGGCCTGTCCAAAGCTTAAATACGAACAGCTCCGCCGCTGGCTGATGAATTTTTGCGATGCGGGCACCAGAAATTTGTCCGGCGAGCTCTGCAATCACGTTCTGGAGTAATTCAATTTTCATTTTTCTCGCTATTCATTCTTTTTATCAGCATCTTTTTTTCCCCATCCAAACTACTTCTGCTAGAATCAGCAGCCATTCTTTCGTCATTGTTCAATATGGAGGACTTTACCATGGATCAAAACTGGAAAATTGAAACTCAAGCCGTGCAAGGCAATTATGCACCAAAAGCTGCTGAGCCGCGGACAGCTGCGATCTGCCAGAGCACGACCTTTAAATACGACAGTGCTGAGCACATGGCTCAGCTGTTCGACCTTGATTGCGCCGACCCTATGTATACCCGGCTCGGCAACCCAACGACCAGCGTTTTCGAAGAAAAGATTGCCCTGATGGAGGGTGGCGTAGCCGCGCTGGCAACATCGTCGGGGCAGGCCGCCTCTGCCGTTTCGATCCTCAACATCTGTAAAGCGGGTCAACACGTTGTTTCGGCCAGCACTCTTTATGGTGGAACCTACTCACTATTTGCCAACACTCTGCCGAAAATGGGCATTGAGGTCAGCTTCGTCGATCCTGAAAATTCGATTGATGAGATGAAAAAAGCGTTCCGTGCTGACACGCGCTGCCTGTTTGCCGAAACGATCGGCAACCCCGGATTGAACATTCTCGATTTCGAAAAATTCAGCGCACTGGCCAAAGAGATGGGAGTCCCGCTGATCATCGACAATACACTCGCCTCCCCTTTTCTTTGTCGTCCCTTGGAGCTGGGAGCGGATATTGTTGTTCATTCTGCAACTAAATACATCGACGGTCACGGCACCAGTGTCGGCGGCGTCGTTGTCGACAGCGGTAAATTCAACTGGACGAGCGACAGGTATCCTGAGCTTTGTGAGCCAGACAAGTCCTACCATGGCCTCCGCTATGTCGAAAAGTTCGGTCCTCTCGCTTATATCATCAAAGCGCGAGCACAATACATGCGTGACCTAGGCGTGACTCCAGCGCCGCAGAACAGCTTCCTCTTCAATCATGGACTTACGACTCTGCCGTTGCGGATGGAGCGTCACAGCTTCAATGGTCTTTCGTTGGCGAAACACCTGGAAAAACACTCTAAGGTTTCCTGGGTAAACTATCCTGGCCTTGAAAGCCACCCGAGCTTTTCAGCAACTCAAAAGTACTTACCTAAAGGTGCCAGCGGCGTATTGACCTTCGGCATCAAGGGAGGCCGTGAGGCCGGGATTAAGTTCATGGAAGCTTGCAAGCTGATTGCTATGGTTGTTCATGTCGGCGATGCCCGCTCCTGTGTTCTGCACCCTGCCAGCACCACTCATCGCCAGCTCTCTGAAGCAGAACAGAAAGCGTCTGGCGTCGCACCCGACTTGATTCGTGTCTCGGTTGGAATTGAGCATATTGATGACATAATCGCCGACGTAGACCAAGCCTTGGCTGCTAGCTAAAAAACTGACTTTGAATCTTAATTTGGTAAAAGGGTAAGCCTTTAGGGCTTGCCCTTTTATTTTATAGCTGTTATAGCTTGTCAATTCTTTACCTTTTTACTAGATTTGCCGATTTTCATTTCACACAAGCAACGGAGCATTTACGGTGAACGAAACACAAAAGTATCAAGACGGGACCCTAGCGCTGCATGCTGGGCAAGAGCCAGACCCAACAACCAATTCACGCGCAGTGCCAATTTATCAAACAACATCCTATACCTTCGATTCGGCAGAGCACGCTGCCGACCTTTTCGCTCTGAAAGAAATGGGTAATATCTACACCCGGCTGATGAACCCAACCACCGATGTTTTGGAAAAACGACTCGCCGAACTGGACGGTGGCATTGGGGCACTGGCCCTCGCTTCAGGTTCAGCCGCCATTACCTTGGCAATAATGAACATTGCCAAGTGTGGGGACAATATCGTCGCCAGCAATTCTCTCTATGGCGGAACCTACAACCTGTTTAAACACACTTATGCCCGCATGGGCATCGACGTTAAACTTGTCGATAGCTCCGAACCGGCTAATTTTGCGGCCGCTATCGATGATAAGACCAAAGCCGTCTACGTTGAAGTGATTGGCAATCCACAGAATAATGTCGCAGACTTTGAGGCCATTGCCAGCATTGCCCATGACAACAAGCTTCCATTTATTGTCGACAACACGGTTGCGACACCGATGATTTTTAAACCGATTGAACACGGGGCAGACATTGTCTGCTATTCACTGACTAAGTTCATCGGTGGACACGGCACCAGCATCGGCGGCGCTGTCGTGGATAGCGGCAACTTTGACTGGTCAAGCGGCCGATTCCCAGAGTTCACCTCTCCTGACCCAAGCTATCACGGACTGGTTTTTCACGAAGCACTCGGCAACCTCGCCTATATTCTGAAAATGCGCATTACCCTGCTCCGCGATATGGGGCCCTGCCTTTCTCCGTTTAATGCTTTTCAGTTTTTACAAGGGCTGGAGACACTCCACGTACGGATGCCCCGACACTGCGAAAATGCTCTGGCCGTTGCAAAACACCTAAAACAACACCCGCTGGTCAGCTGGGTCAATTACCCGGGACTTGACGACCACCAAGATTTCGTCAGAGCGCAAAAGTATTTACCCAAAGGTCAGGGAGCAATTCTGACTTTTGGCGTCAAAGGTGGGTTAAGCGCCGGGAGCAAGTTTATTGACAACGTTAAGCTGGCCAGCCATCTGGCAAATATCGGTGATGCGAAAACGCTGGTCATTCAACCGGCCTCAACAACCCACCAGCAGCTTAACGAACAGGATCAGTTGGCAGCCGGAGTAACTCAGGACATGATTCGAGTTTCGGTCGGAATTGAAGATGCTGCCGACATTATTGCCGATCTGGACCAAGCACTGGCAGCAGCACACTAATAACGGCACAACCCAGAGGTCCTACAGAAACGGCGCTGATTCGGCGCCGTTTCTTTTTGCCAACCCTGTCCCATTGTGCTAACGTCGCGCGCCATGAAAACAATCGAACCCTTCCACATCGTTCTTATCGAACCGGAGATCCCACCCAACACGGGCAATATCGGACGCCTCTGCGCGGCGACAAGCGCCAACCTGCACCTGGTCGGAAAACTCGGTTTTTCTATTGATGACAAGCAGGTGCGGCGAGCGGGGCTCGATTACTGGCCGGCTGTCAAATTACACAGATGGGAATCGCTGGAGCAGCTACAGTCAGAATATCCCGATGGCCGCTACTGGTACATGTCAAAAAAAGCGGAGCGGAATTATACTCAGGTGGCATTCCAGCCCGGCGACTTTCTGGTGTTCGGCAAAGAAACCCTTGGGCTGCCGGAAGACCTGCTTGATAAGGTTGGCGAACAGGCGTTACGAATTCCGATTTTTTCGCCAGCAGTTCGCAGCCTTAACCTGGCTAACTCTGCGGCAATTCTTCTGTTTGAAGCGTTGCGGCAAACCGGACAACTGGACGAATAAAAAAAGCCGGATCAATCGACCCGGCTTTTT
>CALZLE010000237.1 GCA_945788205.1 uncultured Desulfuromonadales bacterium | reverse complement strand
TTGCCGGCAGCCACGACGCGACACTGTATGCCGTCCTCAATAAGGATGCCGACATCGGCGCCTCAAAAAACACTGTCTACGACTGGGTCAGAAAAAATGAACCCCGTATCGACAAGGAAATCATCATTCTCGCCGAATCATCCAAGGTTCCGTCCAACGGGCTCTGCGTAAGAAGCAAACTGGATGAGAACCTCAAGAAAAAACTGAGAAAAGCACTGCTTCAGCTAGATAAAACTGCTGCGGGGCAAGAGGTGCTGAAGACCTTCAAGGCGCTTCGCTTCATTGAAACCACCGTTGAAGATTATCAACCGGTTTTTGAACTCGCTGAACAGGCGGGGATCAGGATCGAAGACTACGAATATAGGAATGAGTAGCTCCCCTCTTCCTTCAACGAATTCTTCCCCTTCTTAGCGTAAAACCCTTCACTGTTTAAAATCCCGAGGATGGTCTTAGGATGGGGCAAAGCACGTGGAGAGAGAAGGAATCCACGTGTAAAGGACTGGTGTTTATTTCTGGTTTTTCAACGCCTCCTCCAGCAGTTCGATGGTGTGCTGGACACGGACCCCGGAGCCTGACTTTTCCAGACCATCGCGGATCTGCATCATACAACCGGGACAGTCCATGGCGACGCAGGAAGCGCCGCTCTTGGCAACATCAGATGGACCATGCTTGCTGCCTCGTACTCGGAACAGTGGAAAAAGACACGCAGTGGTAGCATATTAGACAGGTTGGCAAGATAAAAGGGGGAATCAGACGGACAAGCTCACCAAGGCTTGATGGCACCGGATTCGAGACCAGCACGTTCCACTGCCGCAGTTACGGCCTGATGTACTTCCGGATGCAGCAACGCCGGCACCAGTTCATTCTCTTCGGCATATTTGGCGATACAGCGGGCAGCGGCGATCTTCATCTTGTCGTTGATGTGCGTCGCCCGGATATTTAATGCCCCGCGAAACAAGCCCGGAAAAGCCAACGCATTATTGACACTCTTGCCATCAGCAGCGAAAGAGGCGCCGCTTTCCATCGCCAGTTCCGGCTCAATTTCAGGATTCGGATTTGACAATGCCAGAATCACCGAGCCTTTACGGACCATCTCTGGAGCAATCAATTTTGGGCAACCGGTCGTGGCAATAACGATGTGCGCGTCTCTCATCACCTCGGTCAGCGAACAGGGTTTGCCACCAATAGCAGCGAAACGCTCACAGGCACCGGCATCCAGATCGGTGCCGATCATCTGATTGACGCCATAAGAAGCGAGCAGCTTGCCGATCCCCATCCCGGCCGCGCCGAGACCGATCACCCCGACCACTGACTTGCGCAACATCAGCCCGGAAAAACGGGTCGCGTTGAGCAGTGAGGCGAGCACCACAACCGCTGTGCCGTGCTGGTCATCGTGCATCACCGGGATATCCAACTCAGCATCGAGCACGTCTTCGATTTCGAAACATTCCGGCGCTTTGATATCTTCCAGCTTGATCGCACCGAAGGTTGGCGCAATGCTGCGGACCGTATCGATAATCACCTGCGGATCGTAGTTCTGAATCAAAATCGGCACACCGCTGACATCGACCAGTCGGTCGAACAGCGCGGCCTTGCCTTCCATAACCGGCATCCCAGCGACTGCGCCGATATCGCCCAGACCAAGAATTGCCGTGCCATTGGTGACAATCGCCACCTGATTGTGAATTGCTGTGTATTGGTAGGCGAGCTCCGGCCGCGCTTCGATATCTTTGCAGATCGCGGCAACACCGGGGGTGTAAATTTTCCGAACATCCGACAGCGAGTTGATCTCAACCCGGCTTCTGGTCGCGATCTTCCCCCCTTCGTGGATCTTCTGCACCAGATCGGTCACCTCTTCGACAACGACCCCGTCCAGAACAGCCAAAGCATCAATAACATCTTCCAGCTGCTCGTTAGAGGCAACATAAATCACGATCTCTCGAGTATTGTGAGTCCGCCCGGCACGTACCAATCGAACATCGCCAATCCGAATGTCTTGCTTGGCAATTTCTGCGGCGACCCTTGCCAGATTTCCCGGCTTGTCGTACAACTGCAAGCGAAGACATTTGGCAATGTTTCCCGAGGCGTGTTCGATACCCATAAAACGGACTCCCGACCATGACATAAAAAGACAACTTAAATTGTTGCTAAATTGATAAATTTCGACTGCCTATTATAGTCACCAAACAACTGTGTGCAACGGATAAATGAATTGCCTATACTGCGATTCTGATGAAAAAGTTAACTGAACCTGCAGGCAAAACGTTTCCGCGTGCAGCTATTCGCTGAAAGAGGACTTTCTGATGCTTGATCTCTCGACCCGCTACCTGGGACTTACCCTGAAAAACCCTGTGGTTGTTGCCAGCTGCGGCCTGACCACTGGCTTGCAGGGCGTAAAAAACTGTGCCGCCGCCGGAGCGGGGGCGATCGTTCTAAAGTCATTATTTGAGGAACAGATTAATGCCGATGTGAGCGCGCTGACTGAGGCGGCGGGTGACTTTCCACACACTGAGGCGATCGAATACCTTGAAGGCTATGGCCACGCCTGTGGCCCGCAGGAATACCTTGAACTGGTCCGCAGCGCTAAGCAATCGGTCGATATCCCGATCATTGCCAGTGTCAACTGTATTACCGCCGAACGTTGGGCTGACTATGCCGGACAGCTGGAAACCGCCGGAGCCGATGCGCTTGAAATCAACATTGGTTTTCTGGCCAACACTCCCGCGTTGACCAGTGCCGAAGTCGAAACTCGCTACGAACGCATTCTGCAAACAGTCAAAGCGCAGGTGAAGATCCCCGTGGCATTAAAGGTCGGCCCTTATTTCTCCTCTTTCGGGAACTTGGCGAAACGGCTGGGGAAAGGTCCACAGGCGGCTGGTGCACTGGTGTTCTTCAATCGTTTTTACCAGTTGGACGTTGATGTCAACCGCCTGCAGGTCGTTGCTGGCAACCCTTACAGCACTCAAGATGAAATCCATACCTCGCTGCGCTGGATTCTGCTTCTGGCAGGCAAACTCGACTGTGACCTGGCAGCAACAACCGGAATTCACGACGGCCTCGATGTGGCCAAACAGTTACTAGCCGGGGCAACCGTAACGCAAGTCTGCTCCACCATCTATCGCAACGGATTCGTGCAGATCAGCAACATCCTCACGCAACTGGAAAGCTGGATGAAAAGCCACGAATTCAATAATCTGGACGATTTCCGTGGCCGACTCAGCCAAACAGACAGCAAGGATCCGGAGAGTTACGAACGCCTGCAGTACATTAAAGGATTGACCGGGCTCGAATAGAATTAGATGCAACATTTTTTTGCAGATCAGACACAAAAACGGCGCCACCTAAAAGGAGAGCGCCGTTTTTTATTGCTTATGTCTATCTCTGCTATTTTGCAGTCGTCGGATATCCAGCCTTCTGCCATGCCTGTAAACCACCATCAAGCGGATAAACATTCGTGAATCCTGCCTTGATTAACGTTCGCGCCAAACTGGCACTTGATTGCTCGTTCGGTCATGTACAGTAAGTGACAATCAAACTCTCTTTCGCTGTCTCACGGACCACCCGGCTCAAAACGTCACTGTTCGTCACCTGCACCGCGTCGGGGAGCATCGCCTTCATAGATGCTCTGGCGGCGTTGGTCCGTGTATCGAGAAAAAAAATCTCCTCGCCACTGCTCAACCGCGTCATCACCTCAGCAGGCATAATCCTTAGGGGATCATGGTCGTGAGCCAAAACAGGACCGGGAACCAGAGTGCAAAAAAATGCAACCAAAACCAACAACATGCTGCGAGACATCTCATCCTCTCTTTCCGCCGTACCGACCGACAAACAAACAGAACCCTCCATCTTACCGACCTTCATCATAACACTGATGCAACAGGGGAGACTAGATGAGGAACCAAGTTTCCAATTGAAAGCCCCGTTCCGGAAATCCGGAGCGGGGCAATGAATACAAGTGAGCAGAAAAAGTCACGCGGAAAAGCTTACGCTTTATTTTTCAACGCCTCGGCCAGCAATTCAATGGTGTGCTGCGCGCGAACCGGTGAGTCTTCCTTTTCCAGTCCGCCACGAATCTGCATCATACAACCGGGGCAGTCCATCGCCACGCAATCCGCGCCACTTTCGGCGATGTCGGTCAGCTTGTCTTTGAGAATCATTTTGGCGATGTCGGGATGACTGGTCAGCGAAT
>CALZLE010000236.1 GCA_945788205.1 uncultured Desulfuromonadales bacterium | reverse complement strand
TCTAAATTGCGGAGGTTGCAGAACCTTCGTGTTGCTGTCGGTTATCATGAACCGTCAAACTAAAAAGTGACAAGATGAAAATCACCTATGACATTAAGTTGGCGGACTGTCTGGCGTTTAACGACCATTTCATAAAAACGTCACCATTTATGCGGAAAGCTATACGCAAAGGGCAAATGTGGTGGGCATCCGGGCCACTTCTCGGGGGGCTTGCACTGGCGATATTTAAAAGCGCACCACCTGAAAAAACTTTGATGCTGTTAGCCATTTTAGCCCTTGTTATTTCTATGCCGATGTTTTTCCTTTATCCCTCTTATTTCCAGAGAAGTGCTCGCAAGCAGGTGAAATCTTTATGTGCGGGAGATGACAGTAAAGGCGTTCTGGGTTTACATGTACTGGAAATAACCGACGAATGTTTAATTGAAAAAACGGAATACAGTGAGGACGAAATTCAATGGGAATCAATCGCCAAAATCGATTCTACTTCAGATTATACATTTGTCTATATCGGTGAAAGCACAGCCCATATAATCCCGGAAGATAATATAATCGATGGTGATTACACTCTATTTGTCAGCAAGTTAAATGAGACATACGAGAATTCCGAGGCTAATCAGAAAACCATCTAGTCAGAAAATGCCTCTAGATAATCCCCGCCACTGCTCTTGTCGCCCCACGCCGCATACTATAGAATGCCCTCTCCCTGTTTCCCTTAATTGACCGACACCCTCAGGAGTGCAACGTGAAAATCATCTCTTTTAACGTCAACGGACTGCGCGCCCGTCAGCATCAAATGCAGGTCCTTATCGAACAGCATCAGCCCGATATTATCGGCCTGCAGGAAACCAAGGTGCATGACAGCGAGTTCCCGTTAGAGATGATCGAAGAGCTGGGCTATCAGGTGGTTTATCACGGTGGCAAGGCGCATTACGGGGTTGCGACGCTGTCAAAGATTGCGCCGACCGAAGTGCAAAAGGGCTTTCCCGGCGAAGACCCAAAACACCAGCGGCGCTTGATTATCACCCGTTATCCACTTGCTGATGGTCGTAGTCTGCGGGTGGTGAATGGTTACTTTCCGCAAGGGGAGAGTCGTGAGCATCCGGAAAAGTTTCCCAACAAGCGCGCTTTTTACGCCAATCTGCAGAACTGGCTGGAAACCGAGGCCGACCCGAACGAGCTGCTGGTGGTGATGGGGGACATCAATATTTCACAGCTCGATAGCGACATCGGTATCGGTGTTGACAATGCCAAACGCTGGCTGCGGACCGGCAAATGCAGCTTTCTTCCGGAAGAGCGGGAGTGGTTGGAGAAGATTTGTGCCTGGGGATTACAGGACACCTTCCGCAAACACTATCCTGATGTTATTGATCGCTTCAGCTGGTTCGATTATCGTTCCAAGGGGTTTAACGCGGAGCCGAAACGTGGGCTGCGGATCGATCAGATTATGGCGAGTGAGCCGCTCCTTAGCTTGTGTCAAAACGCAGGGATCGATTATCAGATTCGAGGCATGGAAAAGCCATCTGACCACTGTCCGATTTGGGCCGAGTTTGATCTTTAAGGCATAAAAAGCGTGTATTTTTCGACACGCGATTTGTGGCAAAAATGTTGACAAATCACTACATTGGGAGTTGTTGGTTCGGTAAGATATTGAGTTTCCATCTCTTTGCGCGCTGGCATTTTTAATGCATATTTTTCAATGAGCTACGTGATTTGGCCGCAAAGGATGTGCAATGAAAAAGTTTCGTCATAATCTATTTACTCACATACTGCCCATCACCATTTTGCTGGTGATGATGGCGTTCGCCATGGCGTTTATCAATCTCAGGTTCTAAGTCGTCGGTCGCTGTTTCGAAGCATCAGTCTTTTCTCTCTTCCGCTGCAATAAAAGTTTGTCCGTCTTTTGGTTGCTCCCCCGTGATACTCTGTCAACATGTCGACGGTTGTTTTGAAGCGTTTGCTTGGGACCATCTGGGTTCTGGGTTTCCTCTATGTTTTCTTTGTTTGGTGGCAGTCCGGTGTCAGCCTTGCAGAGACTCCTGCGTTGCTGGAGGGCTTGCTGCGGCGGTTCGGACTGACCCAGGCCGCGCTCTGTTACATTGTCATTTACGCTTTACGTCCTTTGGTTTTTTTTCCAGCCACATTGCTGACCATCGCCTCAGGACTGCTGTTCGGTCCCTGGCTCGGCATCCTGTTTACGATTATCGGTGAAAATGCCAGCGCCAATTTTGCCTTTTTGCTGGCTCGATGGTTTGGGCGCAGTTGGGTGGAAAAGCACGAGCCAACTCAAATTCGGCAGTGGGAAGAACGTTTGAGTCACAATGGTTTGTTGACCGTACTGATTTTGCGATTAATCATGCTGCCTTTTGACGCGGTCAATTATGGCTGTGGATTGACTTCCATGCGCCAGCGCGATTTTGCGGTGGGCACCTTTATCGGGATTATGCCGGCGCTGATTTCGTTCGTTCTGCTCGGTGGGATCGGAGCTGCAGGAGTGCAGAATCGACTGCTTCTGCTGTTGATGTCAGTCCTGTTTCTGCTGCTTGGATTGGGGATTGCCAAGTGGCTGAAGAAGCGTGAAGCCTACCAGTTGAGCTAAGCGGGGCGGGTCCGGAACACCAGCAGGCCGGTTAAAACCACCAGCCCGGCACAGATAAACAGTAACGAATAGCCTGCAAATTCCCCCACCATCCCCAGAACCAGAGCCCCGCAGAATGCTCCGGCATCGATTCCGCCGGTGAAAATTCCGGTGACTTTGCCCCGCACGTTATAGGGTTCATCCCGTACCGCCATGGCATTGATCGCCGGGAACAGCAGGCCGTGGCCGATGCCGAAAATAAATCCAACACAGATGAGTAGCAGATTTCCAGACACCAGCGGTACCAGCAACAGACCGCTGGCCGCTAAGACCAATCCCCAGGGAATAATCTGGTTTTCGCCGATTCGATCGGCTAACCGCCCGGCGACAAAACGGACACTGACCGCAGCGCAGGAGTAGGCCAGGTAGTAGAGGGAGATATGGCTGAGTTGCCGCTGCTCGGCGAGGGGCGCGATAAAGTTTCCTGTGGCCGCCAGTCCGAAGCCGAACAGCATCGCCAGTCCACCACTGATCAGCTGTTTGCGCTGCTTCAGTATGGAGAAGAAGGATGGTGCTGCAACTTCGGTTGCCGGTTGTTGCTGATGCCTGTCTTTGACCGGCAGGTGAAGCAGGAAACCGAGCGTCGCCATTGCAGTGGCGGTTAAAAAGAAGGCGTCAAAGCCAAAATTTTCCATCACCGGTTCGGCGATCGCCGGGCCGATCGCCAGACCGATCAAGCCCGAGGTGCCGAACATGCCGATCCCTTCATTCAGGCGTCCTTCGGGGATCAGATCGACAATAAAGGTGAAAACCGCAGTAAAGCAGATCGCCAGGCCGATGCCGTGAATGCAGCGCATCAGCAGCAGCGGCAGGTAGTAGTTTTCCAGTGGTCCATTCAGGGCGAGGTGGAGTAACGGCAGCAGGGACATGATGATGCAGCCGAGACTGAAGCTGCGTTTGCGGCCCAAGCGGTCGATCATCTCCGAAATCCAGGGCCGACAGAGCGCCGAGGCGAGGGCAAAAATGCCCATGATGATGCCGATATCCTGCTGACTTCCACCATTTTCCATGATGAACAACGGGAACAGGAAAAAAGCTGCAAAGCTGGCAACCAGCGACAGGTTGGCGATATAAAGCGCGGCAAAAGCCGGGGTATAAAGCATCAAGACTCCAGGTCAGATAAAGGCTTTGGCGCTCTGCAGGGTCAACAGGGCGACACTGGCGTAACGCAGACCTTTACCAGTCGTGACTAAAATTGCAAAGCGCAGAAGCGGCGTTTTTAAGCTGCCACTGACCAGGCAGAGGGGGTCGCCAACGACCGGTAGCCAGGAGAATAGCAGCGCCCAGCTACCGAAGCGATTAAACCAGTGCTCGGCCCGTTGTTGCTGACTCTTGTCGATCCGCAGGACCTTAGCCATCAGCCAGTCGCTGCCCCAGCGCCCGATCAGGTAGCTGGTCGCTGCTCCCAACGAGTTACCGAGGGTCGCCACCAGCACCGATTTTGTCGGGTCAATGCCATCGAGCAGCAGTGCTACCAGCAACCATTCCGAGCCGAGTGGCAGCAGGGTCGAGGCGCAGAAGCTGAGGAGAAAGAGCGACAGTAATCCGTATTCGGTCAAGAGTTCGGGCATGCGGCATGATAACAGAGCGTCCCCCATAAGCAAACGGCTGAAAAGCCCTTGTTCCCTGATCCTGCCGGGTGTAAAGTAGCCGTTTCTAAATCGACGGTGAGTAAAGGACTTTGAGATAGATGGACACAACAAAAATCTACGCAAAAATTAAAACTCTGCTGGAGATGATCAAGTTTTCCCACACCATTTTCGCTTTTCCATTTGCACTGATGGGGGTGGTGTTGGCGTCTTTGGCCAGCGGGAAAGCGCCCGGATTCGGTCAGGTGTTCTGGATTTGTGTGGCGATGGTTGGTGCGAGAAGTGCGGCGATGGGTTTCAACCGCCTGATCGACGCCAAAATCGACGCGGAAAATCCACGCACGGCAGATCGACACATTCCGGCAGGTCAGGTTTCGCTATTCGAAGCGAGCTGTTTTGTCGCAGCATCAACGCTTGTTCTGCTGCTTGCCGCCTGGATGCTCAATCCACTCTGTTTCTTTCTAGCGCCAGTTGCGCTCGGGTTTTTCGTTCTCTACGCTTACTGCAAGCGTTTCACTCACTATGCTCACGTGGTGCTTGGTATCTGTCTGGCGGCAGCGCCGATCGGCGCCTGGATTGCGTTACGCGGTGATCTCGGCTGGTCGGTTTTCTCTCTCGGCTTGGCAGTGCTTTTCTGGGTTGCCGGGTTCGATATCTTTTACGCCCTGCAGGACTATGATTATGACGTCGAGCGCGGCCTGCATTCGGTTCCCTCGAAGCTGGGGGTCAAAAAATCGTTCTGGCTGGCAGAGCTGTTTCACTTTTTGATGGTGTTTTTCCTCCTGCTGGTTTATCCCGGCAGCGGCCTTGGCTGGATTTACCTGCTCGGTGTTGCGGTGGTTGCTGGAATGCTGCTTTACGAGCACAGTCTGGTTAAGCCGGAAGACCTGTCAAAGCTGGACATGGCGTTCTTCAACATGAATGGCTATATCAGCGTGACCATCTTTGTCTTTACTCTCGTGGATGCGGTAGTCTGAACAGATGCAAAATATTGTTGTAGGCATAACCGGAGCTTCCGGTTCGATTTACGGTCTGCGCTTGGTCGAGGAGCTACTGCGCGCGGAAAAACAAGTGAGCTTATTGTTGACCAATGCCGGACGGCAGGTGCTGGCGTTTGAGACCGGCCTGCAGCTGGCGGAAGATCCGCAGAAGTGTCTGCAGCAATTGCGTAAACACTTTAAAGCAGATGACCGGCTCAGCCACTATGGCCTGAACGATTTCTTCGCTCCGGTTGCCAGTGGTTCCAGCGCTCCCGATGCCGTCGTGGTTTGTCCCTGTTCGATGGGCACCGCAGCGCGAATTGCTGCAGGGCTTTCGGATAATCTGCTGGAGCGGGTTGCGGATGTCGCGCTGAAAGAGCAAAAGCAATTATTGCTGGTGCCGCGCGAGACCCCATTTAATCAGATCCATCTGGAGAACCTGCTGCGTTTGTCGAAGGCAGGTGCGCAGATATTACCGGCGATGCCGGCCTTTTATCAAAAGCCGCAATCGGTCGAAGATCTGGTCAATTTCGTGGTTGGCAAAGCCCTCGATAGCCTCGGTGTTGAACATCAGCTGTTCAAGCGCTGGGGAGATTAACGATTCATCCCTTCTCCCCCGGGGAGAAGGTGGCCGAAGGCCGGATGAGGGGAGTCTTGCGGGAATTGTCCCCCCCTCACCCTGACCCTCTCCCTCAGGGAGAGGGAACTTTTTGGAATTGAAGGTGTCCTGTTCAATGAGCGTGTTTGTATCAATAAAAGAAAAAATAGCCAATGGCCAGCGGATCACTGATGCTGAGGCCTTGGCTCTGTTTGCATCGAACGATCTGTTAGCGATCGGCGATCTGGCTGCAGAAGCTAACCGAAAAAAGAATGGCGACCGGGTTTTTTTCAACGTCAACCGGCATATCAACTACACCAATCTTTGCGTCAATCGTTGTAAGTTCTGTGCCTTTTCCAAAGAAGAAGGTGAGTCGGGTGAGTACACTCTGGCGCTACAGGATGTGCGTGAAAAGGCTCAGGAAGCAGCTGATGCCGGGGCAACCGAAATCCACATCGTCGGTGGGTTGCACCCCGAGCTCCCTTTTGAGTTTTACCTCGATATGTTGCGGAGCATCAAAGCGGTTTCCAGCGGACTGCACATCAAGGCTTTCACAGCGGTTGAAATCGATTACTTTGCCGAGCTTGCTGAATTGAGTGTCCCGGCGGTGATCGAAGCATTGAAGCTGGCCGGACTCGATTCTCTGCCCGGTGGCGGAGCGGAAATTCTTGGGCAAGAGGTGCGGGATAAAATCTGCCCGGAGAAGATCAGCGGCGCGCGTTGGCTGGAAGTGACCGAAATGGTTCATCAAGCCGGATTGAAATCGAACGCCACCATGTTGTTCGGTCACCTGGAAGAGTACGCTGACCGGGTTGACCACCTTCGACAGTTGCGTGATTTGCAGGATCGCACGGGTGGTTTTCAGACGTTTATCCCCCTCGCGTTTCAGC
>CALZLE010000235.1 GCA_945788205.1 uncultured Desulfuromonadales bacterium | reverse complement strand
TTTTTAAAGGTTTTTCATATTCAAAACAAAACACGAAAAAACACCCCACAAAGATCGATAAAAAAAAACGTTTACCCTCCACAGCGGAGCACCAATTTGTGCCAATCTGTCGCAGTAAACGCTTTATATTTTTGAGAAAAAAGGGATAAAAAACTTAAAACAAGTTCAGTTCCTCAGCTTCCGCCCTGGCAGCTTCAATCTCGTCCGTCGTTTTGTCTCGAGGAACCATTAGAGTCTGCCCGGGAAAAATCTCTTGAGGGTCTTTAATCTGATCACGATTTGCCTTGTAGATCAACGGCCAAAGCATACCATCATTGTAGACTTCCGGGCGGGCCGCAATCGTCAACAGATTATCAGCCGGGGCAACCTCGACGTGCTCTACGAGTTTTGGCTCTTCTGGTTTTTCCTCTACGACCGGCACTGGAACTGGTTTCTTGAGCGCTTCTTTTTGAGCTTGCTCCTCCTGTTGCTTGCGCAGCAACTCAGCCTGCAGCTGTTCTTTTTCTAAACGTGCCCTTTCCTCGGCCTGTTTTTTCTCCAAGGCAATCTGCTGCTTTCGCTCTACCGTCAACGTAAGGGCCTTGTTGGAGTAATTTTTCGCAACCCTAAGAGAGGTCACAGCGTCAGTAAATTTTCCCGCCTGCACCTGTTGCTCAGCAGTGCTCAGCGCGTCACTCGCCAATTGATATTCCCCAGCAGCAAATTGTGATGCACCCGACGCATAGGCGTAAGCAACGACGCGTCGAGCCTCTTCCAGCTCCGCAACAGGTGGTTTGGCGCAGGCCGCCAAGAATACCACCCCAATCGCTATATATACCAACAACCGTCCGTACACCTGACCTCTTTTCCTACTATTATATCCGTGAGTCACTCAAAAACTATTACTTCTGCTTTGTCCGCAAACGAATCCCCAGCTCTTTTAACTGTTGCTCACTGACATCATTTGGTGCCTCAGAAAGTAGACAGGTCGCCTTTTGGGTTTTCGGAAAGGCAATAACGTCGCGAATCGAATCGGCCCCAGTCAAAATCATCATCAGACGATCAAGACCGAATGCGATACCACCGTGTGGTGGAGCACCGAAGCTCAGGGCATCAAGCAGAAAGCCGAACTTCTCCCGCTGCTCCTCTTCATCGATCCCGAGAAGTTCAAACATGCGTGACTGTACCGCCTGATCATGGATACGAATACTGCCTCCACCAACTTCAGAACCGTTGAGAACCAAGTCGTATGCCTGCGCACGAACCTGACCCGGCTCGGTGTCGAGCAACGGGATATCTTCCTCCAGTGGAGAAGTAAAAGGATGATGAACAGCGACGTGGCGCTTTGCTTCTTCATCGTACTCAAACAGTGGGAAATCAGTGATCCAGACAAACTTATAGTTTTCCTTGTCTGCCAAACCCAACTTCTGACCAAGATGACCGCGCAGACGGCCCAAAGCCTCATTGGCGGTTTGTGGCTTATCGGCCATAAACAGCAACAGGTCACCAACCTCTGCACCCAGCTTATCATTGAGTGCAGCCAGTTCATCTGCAGTAAAAAATTTGGCGATCGGCGACTGCCATCCGTCTTCATTCACCTTCACCCAAGCCAGGCCCTTTGCCCCGTAGATCTTAACGAAGTCGGTCAGATCATCTAGTTCTTTGCGAGAGAAGGTTGCACAACCTTTGGCGTTGAGAGCCTTGACGAGACCACCGCTGGCTGCAACGTCAGCAAATACTTTAAATTGAGAATCGGCCACCTGATCGGTAATCGTGATCAGCTCCATATCGAAACGTAAATCCGGGTTATCAACTCCGAATCGATCCATCGCCTCGGCATAGGAGAGACGGGCCATCGGCAGCTGTACATCAGCACCGATTGCCTCTTTGAAGATAGTAGAAATCATGCCTTCCATGACGCCCATCACGTCGTCGTGGTTGACGTAGCTCAACTCACAATCGATCTGGGTGAACTCAGGCTGACGGTCAGCACGTAAGTCTTCATCGCGGAAGCATTTGACAACCTGGAAGTAACGATCGAAGCCTGAGACCATCAACAGCTGCTTGAACAACTGTGGCGACTGAGGCAAAGCGTAAAAGCTCCCCGTATTGACCCGGCTCGGAACCAAATAATCGCGGGCACCTTCCGGGGTGCTCTTGGTCAACACTGGAGTTTCAACCTCGATAAAGCCTTGCCCATCAAGATAATTGCGGACCGTCTTTGCAACCAAGTGCCGCATCCGTAGATTAGTTTGCAGCATGGGCCGACGCAGGTCGAGGTAACGATATTTCAGGCGGATATTCTCAGCAACCTCAGAAAACTCGTCGATCATAAAAGGAGGAGTCTCGGAGCGATTTAGAATTTTCAGCTCGCTGATTTCAACCTCAACCTCGCCGGTCTTCATCTTCGGGTTAACAGTACCCTCCGGACGCGGCGAAACCTTGCCTTTAGCCGCGAGCACAAACTCATTACGCACCAGCTCAGCCTTTTGCAACGAAGCAAGATCACGATCCGGGTCGAGAGCCAACTGAGCGATACCTTCGCGGTCGCGCAGGTCGATAAAAATCAGCCCACCATGATCCCGGCGGCGTTGCGCCCAGCCCATCACACAAACTTCCTGACCTATATGTTCAGCTGTCAGATCACCACAACGATGGGTTCTTTTCCAGTTTCCGAGTTGATCGTTCAAAATATTCCTCCAAGTGAGCCCATTGCTGCAACGGGCCTATTTTCTGATCAGTAAACACTGATTATATGAATCGGTTTCACAGCCGGTCAAGTCGAAGCGAAAAACCGGCCGGTTACAAACTAATCTTTCAGCCCTTTTCTGCGGCAAATTTATCCATCAAAGTTTCAGCCAAGCGATCAAGGACAACCGGAGACTGACTACTATCGACCATATTTTTCAGCTGAGCCTGTCCCGACTTCAATTCTTCTTCACCAAGGATCAAAGTATAATTTGCTTTTAGCTTGTTCGCACGTCGCATCTGCGCTTTCAAACTTTTACCCTGATATTCCATCTCAGCCTGAATTCCGGCCCGCTGTAATTTGGTCATCAGGACAAACGCCTGATCAGCAGCTTCATCACCAAGTGCAGCAATAAATAACTGCGGCACTGTGGGAGCGATCTTGTCTGCTCCCTTCATCAGCACCAGCCTTTCGACGCCAATGGCGAACCCGATACCGGGCAGTGCCGGACCACCGAGGCTTTGCACCAGACCATCATAGCGCCCGCCAGCAGCGACGGCATTCTGCGAACCGAGTTGATCGGTCACCATCTCAAAGGTGGTGCGGACATAATAATCGAGCCCACGCACCATCCTTGCGTTCACTTCAAAAGGAATAGCCAACGCGGTCAGATGTTTTTTGACGGTGTTAAAGTGCTCATCACACGCGCCACAAAGATGTTCAAGCATCGAAGGAGCATCAACCGTTGCCTCTTTACAGCCAGCAGCTTTGCAATCGAGAACCCGCAAAGGATTCGACTGATAACGACGCTGACAATCAGCACAGAGTTTGTCGAGTCGTTGTTCGAGATATTCGATCAGTTGCTGCCGATATGCCGGACGACATTCGGGGCAGCCGAGGGAATTAACCTGCAGCGAAACAGCCTCGATTCCAATCTGACAGAAATACTGATGCAACATCGCCAACACCTGGGCATCGATCTTCGGATCCTCGACCCCGAGCACTTCGGCACCAATCTGGTGAAACTGACGATAGCGACCCTTCTGCGGACGCTCGTAACGGAACATCGGCCCCATATAATAGAGTTTGGAAACCGGGTCCAGATTATACAGTTTGTTTTGAATAAAGGAACGCATCACCGGAGCAGTCCCTTCAGGACGCAACGTCAGTGAGTTGTCACTTTTATCGTCGAAAGTGTACATTTCTTTTTCGACAATATCGGTCGTTTCACCGATTGAACGACAGAAGAGCTCTGTTTTTTCCACCGCCGGGGTCCGGATTTCAGCAAAGCCGTAGGTGCCGAAAACCTGGCGGGCGGTCGCCTCAAGAAACTGCCAAGTTTCAATTTCTCCCGGCAGGATATCATTCATTCCTTTAATCGCTGGAATACTCAAACTTAAATCCTTTGCACCCCGCACAGAACACAGGACGATTTTATCAGGTTGATCGATAACAAGCCCGACAAGATACCTTATTTTTGTCCAGACGGAAAGGGGGCGATGCGGATATCTATATATTTTTTTCTTGGGTGAAGAGAGAACAGCAGCTTAGCTTGGAGGAGATGTGAAAAAAAGGCGCGTTAGCTGGGCACTAGCGGTCAAGACTCTCGACGCCATGGACAATATTACGTGAATTCTTGCCGAAGTACATTGCCTGATCAGCCAGATCGAGCAACACATCTTTATCGACCGCATCAGTTGGGAAGGTCGCGTACCCTGCTGTCGCAGTTAGCCTGGAGTCAAGTCCCTGCTCAGCAAGGAAAATATGGGTCTCTATTGTTTGCAGAATACGCTCGGCAACGATCCGTGCAGTGCGTCCATCGGTTTCCACCAGCATTGCGGCAAACTCATCGCCCCCAAAACGGAACAGGGTGTCAACATCCCGCACACATTGACGCAACAGCACCCCAACCTCTTGCAGCGCAGCACTGCCTGCGAGGTGACCATGCTGATCATTGATTTCCTTAAAATGGTCCAGATCGAGAAACAACAGTGAGAATTGCAGTCCGTAGCGCTGGGTCCGGCGAATTTCCTGTTCCAGTGCGGCATGCATATAGCGGTGATTATACAAACCGGTTAAATCATCGGTGTACATCAACTCCTGGGCATCCTGGAAACGGCAGGCGTTCTCAAAGCCGAGAGCAATCTGATCACAGAGGTAGCGCAAATCTGGCAGGGCAATACGCGCCTCTAAATCGGCAGCAGAATCAACAATCAGCAGACCGCCCTTCAACTCATCGCTGTCACCTAACGGCAGCAAATAGAGTTGCTCAGGGTCAAATGGCAACCCGGACAAAGACTTCCCTTTGAGCGAATGAAACCCCGCAGCGACATCTATCTGCGGCAATAACTGCTCAAGTAGTTGATTCGCTACATCATTCCGCAGGTTCTTCAGTACAGACAA
>CALZLE010000234.1 GCA_945788205.1 uncultured Desulfuromonadales bacterium | reverse complement strand
GTTTTAAATGGCATGCGCAATAAAGAGGCTAAAGGTAAGTGTCAGGGTTGTGGAGCCTATCAAGACTGCCTTGGCGGTTGTACCGCACGTGCTTTTGCTACGACTGGTGATTTGAGCGAACCTGATCCTCATTGTTGGAAATAGATCGGCTGAGAAACATATCTTATAACCAGAACAAACCTAAAAAGGAGGTTATCATGAAAAAGTACATCAAGCCCCGGGTGGTCGGTTCTTCGAACGTACACCCATGCTAAAAAGTTTGGGGGAGGCTTTTGCCTCCCCCATTTCTTTTCTGTGGAATAACTTTTTATGTCTTTAGATTTGCTCGATGCGCCTTTGAGGCTCAGCTGGGATATCAGCGCTGCGGACAATTGCTTAACAGCAGAATCGCTCCTGGCCGTTGGTCAGCAATTGCTTGATGCCGGGGTTTTCTATGTCTCGTTGGAACTCGATCCGTTAGCGCATCCGTCGATTATTCAGCTATTGGAGCAGCTAACTTCAGGCGGTTGTCAGGTTTCGTTAATTATTAAGGGAACCGCTGAAGAGCTTACTCTGCTTGATTCACTACCGCGGTCAGTAAAGCTCTACCTCGATTGTTCCGCTGCGGTCACTGCGAAGAACTTTGACCCCACTCAACTTGCGGTTATCGTAAAAACCATTCGGGCGTCACAGCGAGAACCTTTTTTACTCTGGTTGCCGCGCTCTTGTGAGCTCCCGTTATTGCTAGAAATGATCGACTTTTGTGTCGCAGAATCGATCCGTGGTTTTAAGTTGCCAAACCAGAAAATCAGTGCTAGTTCTGGGCCTGATCAGTCAGTTTTGTTGCCGGTTTGCAACGATCTTGAACAATTATCTGAAAAAATACAGCAATCAGGCTTGCCTGATGCTCCGCAATTACAGCTTGAGGTGCATGATCTCTTTCTTTGGGAGCTGCTGCAGCCGTTAAGTGGCGGGGCCCGTACGGAATATGGCGGCTGTCAGGCTGGCAACAGCCTCGGTCACATTGATGTTACGGGACTGCTATATCCCTGCTCTTCCTGGCCGGAAGTTCTTGGCAACCTACTGCAAGAGGATTTGCTTGATCTGTGGCAATCGCAGCAGCGACTGCGGATTCGTCAACAGATTGGCGAGATTCCCGTTGGCTGTGAGGGCTGTGGTGATTATCAGATCTGTTTTGGTGGCTGCCGAGGCTTGTCCGGCTTTTGTCGGGATGATGGCTTAAAAAGAGACTTGCTGTGCGCCGGGAAGCGTTCATTTTGAAAGTATTTGGTGAATGAAAGAACCGATTTATTTAGATAATGCAGCAACCAGCTATCCGAAGCCTGAGGGGGTCTATCTGGCCGTCGAGCAAGCGCTTCGAATGGGAGCCAGCCCCGGTCGGGGAGGTTATCAAAAGGCTTTGTCAGCCGAGCGGTTGGTGTTTGAAACCCGCGAATCTCTTGCCGAGCTGTTTAACGCTGGTGATTCTGAACGGATCATCTTTACCGCCAATGCTACGACAGCAATTAATCAGGCCCTGTTCGGTTTATTGAAAAAGGGCGATCGGGTTGTCACGACCAGTATTGAGCACAATGCTGTTACCCGGCCACTGCGGGCTTTGCAGGATCGTGGTATTGAGGTGGTGAAGGTTGCGGCTGATCCGGTATCCGGAATTGTGTCTGCAGTTGCTTTGCAGGAAGCCTGTCTTGCAGCTAAAACCACGCTGCTGCTGGTCAATCATTGTTCCAATGTTTTTGGCAGCCTGCAACCGATCGAAGGGTTGGGTCACTGGTGTCATCAGCATGGCATCCTGTTTCTGGTCGATGGCTCCCAGTCTGCAGGCAGCTTTCCGGTCGATTTTCAGGCGTTGGAAGTGGACCTGTTTGCCGCTCCTGGGCATAAGAGTTTGCTCGGTCCACAGGGGACTGGTTTCCTCTATGTTGATAAAGGGTTGGCATTGACCCCATTGATTTACGGTGGTACGGGTGCTAATTCACACTCAGATTTACCGCCAGAAGAGCTTCCCGAGCGACTTGAATGCGGAACCTTCAATCTGCCAGGGCTTGCCGGTTTGAACGCAGCGATTGCATTTATTAATGATATTGGGGTGGGAAAGATCCGCCAACACGAGGTGCAACTCCTCGATTATCTATTGCAGGGTTTGAGACAGATCGATGGTGTGATTCTCTATGGTCCAGACTCGACAGAACTGCGCGGGTCAGCTGTCTCCTTCAATCTTAAGCAGAGGGATCCGGCAGAAGTTGGTTTTATTCTTGATCAAGAGGAAAATATCGGTGTTCGGGTCGGTTTACAGTGTGCACCCGATGCACATCGTTCACTTGGCACATATCCGCAGGGAACGGTTCGTGTAAGTCCGGGGTATTTTAATACCGAAGCTGAATTGAAAAGATTTATTCAGGCGATTCAAAGAATTGCTCAGCAGGCCTGATAACTGAGCTCTGGTGCTTCTGACGAAGGAATGCGATAATGAACATTATGTTGAAAACACTCGTCACTTTCATTCTGGTTTACTCATTGTTTGCTTGTTCGTTGGCGCCGGAGTCGCCGGTTACGCGTAAACAATTGCTGACCACCGGTATCTATCGAGCATTTGCGATTGAAGAATCGCCGGAAGAAGTGTTGAATGCGCTCAATATGGAAGGCGAGGTTGTCCTTAAGGCAATGGAAGGGAAGTATCCAGTTTATGTTAAGATCATGGCTACGGCAGATGGGCTGAAGATTAGCTCATACGGTCGTTAAGCCAGTTTTGTTAACACTTTTCGAAAGTTGATATGGAATGAAAACATACGTTTTAGATACCAACGTTTTGCTGCATGACCCTCAAGCCATTTTCAAGTTTGACGATAATAATGTGGTTATCCCACTGACAGTCATCGAAGAGATTGATCGTTTTAAAAAAGAGCAGAGTGAAACGGGACGTAACGCCCGACAAATTTCCCGGATGATCGACGGTTTTCGCGAAAAAGCCAAGTTGGTTGACGGTGTTCCGCTAGAAAACGGCGGCACTTTCAAGGTCGCCATTTACCGTGAAGAATTTCTGGAAAAATTACCGCCAGAATTGCAGGTTGATCAAGGGGACAACCGGATTATCGCTGTCGCTAAAGATCTGCAGGAAAGTTCTCCTGAAGGGTCAATTTTCTTTATCACCAAAGACATCAACCTGCGGATTAAAGCCGATACCATCGGCATGATAGCTGAGGATTATCAGAACGATAAGATCTCGGTTGAAGAACTCTATACCGGAACTTCGGAATTGATGGTCAGTCGCGAGCAGGTTGATCAGTTCTATGAGTTGGGCCATCTCGATCTGGAGGGTGATTTCCATTCGAATCAAGGGCTGACCCTGATCGATGAAACCAATCCATCCCATTCTGCGATTGGTCGCTATGATTCTCTGAAACAACAGGTCAAGAACCTTCTGCGGGTTCCTAAAGAGGGTGTTTGGGGTAT
>CALZLE010000233.1 GCA_945788205.1 uncultured Desulfuromonadales bacterium | reverse complement strand
TCCAGAGGCCCGCTGACAAGCATCCAAAAATTCTGTTCTTGCTGAGGATCGACAAGCATATTCTCACGCAGATCCGTGAATGCTCTGTGGGCGAGATAAAAAGGCGACTCTCCAGTTACAGAGTCTTCTTCATAGACCTTGGCTGTCGCATCGTAGACCGCCTTGCTTGAGGCCGTTTTGGTTGCTATTTCTTTTAATGCGCGTCGCATTCGGTGATAGGCCTTGATTGATTTAACGCGATCCCAGTTCTCTCCCTGTGCCTTTTCAACGACCTGCCGCCCTTGAGCAACAATTGTTTTGCCTTTATCTAAAGCTTCATCCAATAAGGATTTCTCATCCTCGTCAACCTTGGGCGCTGAAGAACTCAGCTCTTTAAATCGAAATACCTGCTGAACCCAAGCCGTCAATTCCGCCTGATCGATAAATGGCGATAGTTCTTCCGCCAGTCGATTTAGCAAAGCGAAGTAGGCACCAAGATCCTCTGTCACCTTTAACGTCATAAGGCGCCAATTCTGTGCTCCATGAAGTAAGGACTGGCCGCTGGAAAAATCAGCAGAAAACTGATCCCACGCGGCAAAGTATGCCGACCTGTACCAGCGGTTAAAGTCTTCAACCTGCTTGTTGAATTCTTCAATTTTTGCCGCAGACAGATCGATTTTCATTTCCTCGATAAATGCGTCAATCCGTCTTTTGCCCGCACGCGTGAAGGCCGCATCAACATAGATATGCTCCGTTGAAGAATCAATTTCTCCCGACCAGAAATCTGTCAGGATAACGGCAGACAAATCGTCCTGCGTACCAGCCCAGGCGATCAGCCAGTTCAGATCCCCTCCTTTGCGCCAGAGAATGGTCTGCAACAGGTCGTTCAGGTGGTCTTTTTCTTCCGTCAAACTATCAGCATCTAACGTCCAGCTCAGATAGGCCCGATAGAGCAGCGGCAGCATTTTTCCTGCCTGCGCGGGGAAATCCGTATCGCGGCTCAGCATTAATGTTTTTACCGGAACAGTGTCGAGTTCTTCAGTAACAGAGGAAATATTTTCCAGCCGATCTTTTAACATGGCGATCCGCTTTAAGAGATGGATCACATGATTACCGATATCTTCGGCGGGGGTCTGCTCATAAAAATCAGCAATTCTGGAGCGTAAAGTCTGATTGAATGAGGTCAACAGGTAACGATTAAATTTGTCACTATATCTCTTTTTTAGCTTCTCTTCGGCGGCCAAACTATGATTCAGGCCGAGACGTGGCACCCACCAGTTACGGTTTCGGACTTCGAGGGCTTCGATTTCCTTACGTAAACCATCGAGAGATTTGACATCGAAAAGCAGTTCATCCTTAAATTCAGGCCCCTCGATGTAGTCATTGGGAACACTCTGCAAAGCAGTCATGTTGTTAATAAAAGAAAAGGCCAGCACTCCGCACAGAGCAACAACCAGTATCATCCAGGCTGCAAAACCATAGTTCCGGGTCAGCCGATTCCACTCTAACGCCCGCCCTGTAGGGGCAAACACACTCCGGTCGGCAGGCAAAATACGGGCAAAAAAGTCATGTAAAAAAAGCCCCTTGCTGGTTCCGGGCAAAACGTCTTTGGCGCTGATAAGACCGAGAGTTTTTAAGAAATGGGAGTAAGGGGTTCCCTCTTGGCAGCCACTGCTGAAATAAAGGCCACGGAGAATAGGGACTTCCTGATAAGGCGTTTCCTGAAAAGCAATCTTGACGAAGACTTCCAGTCCCGATTGAAGTTTTGCAAATTCATCGGGAAAAAGTAATAAAGCCGGATCCACTCGACTGGATTTAAGCTCATGCAGCAATAAAAGTCGAAGATTTCGCAGACGGTCGACTATTGAACTGATCGCCCCCCGGGCAACCCCCTCGGCATCCCCCATATCGCCTTGATTGACAAAGCCCATTGCCTGTTTCTGTACTTCTTCCGGAAGCTGCTCGCAAAAATCGGTCATCCCCTGAACCAGATCACATTTGGTTATCAGCAAATAAACCGGAAACTTAACCCCTAACGCCAGCATCAGCTCCTGGACCCGCAAGCGGATATTGCGAGCATCGTTTTCGATTTCAGTTGCGTCAGCGGTCAGTAACTTGTCCGCCGCAAGAGTAACAATCAGGCCGTTCAGCGGCTCTTTCCGCCGATACTTGACGAGCAGGCTGAGAAACTTCTGCCACTCATCTTTGTCCCGACTTTCATCGACTGGGATTGCATAGCGACCTGCTGTATCAATGATGATTGAGTGATCAAAGAACCACCAATCACAATTCTTGGTGCCAGAGAGCCCGGATACCCTGGGCGCTTCTGCAAAGGGTGAGGAAAGCTTGGCGCTGGTGATTGCAGTTGTCTTCCCGGATCCGCTTTCACCAATTACCATGTACCAAGGAAGGACATAGAGAGGGTTACCGAGCTTTTTGAGATGTGACCGTTTGAGGGTTCCAATTGCCTCTTTCCAGCGATCCTGTAGCTCTCTACGCTGCTCTCGGTCGGGAGCACTCAGCTCTTTTTGCTGGTATTCGTCCTGTTCGACGATCTGGTTGACAAATCTCTGTTCGCGGCGCCGGAGCCAGATTTTACGAAAAAACAGGCCGCCGACAGCAAGACCGATAAGACCGAGAACGATAAAAAATCCATACCATTTCAGGGTAATTATCAACAGCGCAAGCAGCAACAGCGCCAACGCGAGTCCTGCGACAAGGAGAAGAATTTTGATGATTTTTCCGAGCATGAGTTACTCCCCCGTTCATCCCAGAGTCAGAAACTTGCAACCTTCACCTTTAAAACCAAAGTAAATATTAGAAATAGCAGCATGAACAACAGGATCGGCCCCCCAAGAAAGCCAAGCGTTGCCGGTGAAAATCGCCATTTTTCACTCTTTAACGGGATCGATTCGGTTTCCACAGAGTATGCCTGCGGAAAAAGCTCAGTCCTTTCCAGAGAAGGAATGCCGACTGAACTGCCGGTCAGAAGTTTGAGGTTCGAAGTTTTTAACTGTTCCAGAAGAAATTCATCCCCGTCCTGACAGAAGCGGCCTTTAAAACCGATGGCGAGACAAAGATAATAAACTTCACGAACATCCTGTTGTTGCAGGCCAAGACTGTTCAGACGCTGGTAGAACTCTTCCCCCGCATCAGCCGTCTGATAATATGCCCGTTGCAAAGGCTCCTGCTGCCAATGTCCCTTGTCGTGCCAGTCAGAACTGAGGACCGCTTCATCAATCCAGGCGCATACAGCGAATCTGGCCTGATCATAGTCTTGCTCGTTGACAAGCTCTTTTTTGACATAAGATTCACTTTCGCTCAGCAGCCGACGCACATCTGCCATCAGCTGATCAAAAGAGATCTGGCTACTGGCTCCAGAGTCCAGAAAATATGAGACGTACGCAATCGTTTCGGAGAAACAATCTGTCATCCGCATGGCTACCTCCTACCAACGACCATCAGTTCAACTTTTAAATCTTCCGGAGCAGAATCCCAGTAAAGAGCGAGATTTTTGCTTTGTTGAACGTTCGCCCACGGGTCACAGTGGTGGTCAATCTTGAAGTAAAGACAATTCGCCCGACGTGGTAATTCTTGTGGAGCGACAGACAGGTGCTCTAAACCGACTCCCGGCAATGCCCGGGCAATAAAAAGGGGTAAGGATTCGCGCGACGCCAGTTTTGCGATCCCTTGCAAAATATCGACTGTATGCTTCGGATCTTCTTCGCTCTCAACGACCAGATAAAAACGATTATGTCCGTCAAAAATTGCTGGTTGCAGATCTGCCGCATAATAAGTTCCGTCATATATCAATTTGATGACATATTCCGGCCCAGCGGTTATTTCATCAAGCAGTCTGGTCACAGTTGCCTGTACGTCACCGAAGCAGGCAGAGAGGTTCAGGTGATCATAGTTGTCGCACAGAGATTCGCCATCCAGTGTTTTTCCCATGACATTGATGGCTCCGGAGAATGTCGAGAGCTCTCCAATCAGCTGGCGAATCACACTGTACACTGGCCAAGGGTGGGTCTGCTGAGCCCCGAGGAGAATACTCAACTGCGGGATATAACGATTAAGCGTTCTGAGTGCCAAAAGATAGACCATATCTCTGGCCCCAAATTCAGCCGTGTGAATTCCACGTTGTTGTTTGTATTCTTCAAGCTGCCGACCGCGACTGGAAATCTGGTCGTAGACCTCTTTGACAATTTTATAAAGAGGAACTGAATTCTGAACATTTACAGAGGGAGGGATAAAATCGGCAGCGAGAACAATCTGGTCGGCATGCATTTCCAGTTGCGCCAAGGGAAGCAGGGAGAAATTGGCGGCCTGCTCTTTTTCATCAGCAAAAAAAAGTTTCAACTGAAAGCTGAGTTTCTTTACCTGCCCCCTCGGGCCATTCTGGTAGAGGTCAAGAGTCTCTTCCGGTTCACTCAAAGAAACAAAACGCGAAGATATTTCGCTAAGTTCTTCCGGTTTTGAATACTCACTGACATTCTCCCCCTCTTCTTTCAGCTTACGTAAACCAAGATAAACAGTGAGGGGTTCTTCTTTATCCGGCCAACATTCCTCAAAGGAACGGCTTTCCAAAACGGCATTGTCCGGGCAAGCGGCGTAACTCCCATCGGGGAAAAGAAACTCGCCCCGCTGGACATCAAAGCTGAAGTTGCTCAAAGCAGGTTCAGCAATCTGTAGATTGATAACACCCCAGAAGTGTGGGCCTAAAAACCCGTAAAGAGGCTCCAGCAAAGATTGATGATACAAATCTGTCAGCTGTAAATGCTGCGGCTGAAGAAAAAGCCCTTGGTGCCAGAACATTGGTCTTTGAATACCCATCCGTGTACTCCAAAAAAGCGGTCAGCTAATTCTCAATTTGCTGTGAACCTAACTGCAGACGAAGGTTTAACAGATCAAGCGAGTGTACCTTGGAGAAGAAACTCCGCTTTACGGGAATTTCGTATAACCTGACAATACTTTCTTTGCGTAAATTGTAATAACCCGCAACGAGGCCAACAAACTTGGTTCCCTCTGCCCTATCGAACAGGAGTGTGCGATTCTTGCCCGGGTGAATAAATTCCTGTTGCGACACCTTCACAGATGGGTCGAAGCGTTTGCAATCGAGCAAATCGTAGAGACCATCCATATCGTTCGTCAGCTGGTTAAAGCTGTTCGGATCACTCAGTTGGTACAGGCACAACTTCAGAGTGTGAGGGATTCCCTGGTGGAGGTTTAACTGTTGGTCCGCGACAACATCAACACGAATGCAGTCCTCACAAAAAGTGGCTGCAACGATTGGTGCGCCAGGAGAGCCAGCACAGGCAGAGAGTAAAAGGATACCGCTGAAAAAACTGATCAACTTCAAAATAGACTTCATAGCAACCTCATTTGCTCGCATAGATTTTCTGACAGTTCTTTTCAAACTCACGCAGTAAGGCTTCAGAAATAAGTCCTGTTTTCAGCCAGTTTTGCAAAGTACGATGCTTTTGCTCGTAAAGCTTGAACATTTCAGCCTTTTGAAAAGGTCCTATTTTCAAGCCTCCATTCATCGATTTTTCAAGCTGCTGTGGATCCAACTCGTCTAGCATCTCAGACATTTTGATCATCGCTGCATCTTTGAAGGCCTCATGCATGATAGAAAAAGCCTCTTTGATCTGAGCCAAATAGTTGTGCAGTGAAATTGATTCCGTCGAATCATCTACATTCGACCTGATCACTAGGCGGATGGTTTCGGTCCCCGAGGCTTGCCCCATAAACGTCGTATTTATCCCCAGAATCAGTTCGTTGAGTGTGTCAAAAACGGTATTCAAAGATTCTGCCAGACGTTCTATTAACTCTTCCGCAGAGCAGTCTATCTCTGCACTGTTTTTCCCCAATAAAAGTGGCACCAGCTTCGAAAGAGCTTGAGTATCAATCGGCACTGCAGACGCTTCAAGTGAGTCGGTCTCTGTTTGAAACCTCTGCGCTAATTTCTCAATTAACGCTATCTTCTCTTCAGCTGATTCATCAGCACAGCGGTCCCGTAGATAGCCCTCAATTGCGGCAGCGGCATTCTGGGGATCTGAGCGATAGAGTTGAATGATTTTAGTCTCTATTGTTTTTTCATCTATGGGACTAATCAATTTCTCCTCTTTAACCTATTAGCTAGTTCTTCGGGGTTCAGGATAACGGTTTCGTCCGCTTCATCTGGTGTCTCAACCTTTTTCTGAACAGGCTTCATATCCTCATTTTTTAACGATTCTGTTTCTTCCCCGTCAGTTGTCGGAACTTTTTTAGCCTGGACCTCTGGGACCTGGCTGGCAACCTGAACAATTACAGTCTTATCAACTTCGTCTTCACTGACCGGAACTGATGAAACCGTTTGTTCATCCTTTTTGACATGCTCTGTTTCAATTTCTCTTTTCTCTGCAGGGGACTCTTTAATGCCGGTATCCGTCGTAAGCCATTTGTCCTTAATTCCAAGCAGCAGCTCGCTGAC
>CALZLE010000232.1 GCA_945788205.1 uncultured Desulfuromonadales bacterium | reverse complement strand
ATAGCTTTTGACAACCAACGGCAGCCGCTAAACGTACTGGAGCCGTGACCTGCCAAGCACTATACCCTTCGTAACAATGATATCGACCCTGAAACACAATGACCGGCCTGCCGAACAGCCTCCCGGAATGAAGGCAACCAGCGTGGCCAACCACGCCAGAACTGGCAAAGCCTGAAATGTCGCTATAGGAGATACTAATTGAATTTTCCAGCTGATCGAGAACTGATGCCAGGCCTGAGCCAAGAACAATCGCCAATGTTGGCTTTCTGTCTGCCAACCAGTTTCTGACCTGTGTAACGGAAGAGGAGAGATCGTCGAGAATTGTCATTTTTTTAGCAGCTTGTCAATCCGCTCGTTTAATTCCTCGGGCTTGAATGATTTGCTGATAAAATCATCCGCTCCAGCGCGGACAGCTTTCGCCGCATCGTCATCTTTACGATAGACCCCACTGATGCAGAGAATGGGCACTTGGGCTCGAATTTTATCCGCGCGAATATCCTGAATCAGTTCAAGTCCATTTTTATCCGGCAAGTTAATATCGACAATTAACAAATCGACTGAATGTTTGTGTAGCTTGATCCAGGCATCTTCAGCGCTGTCTGCTGTTATTAGATTCGCCGCACGTTCTGTTAACAGGTCAACCATCAAATCACGGAAAAAACGTGCATCATCAACCAGCAGAATAGTTTCCTTATGACTGTTGGCCAAACCATCCTGGCCGGCAACGAACGAATGGGTACACTTTGGGCATTTAACCCTTACAGATGCTTGCTCCTCAGGTAGAACCTTAGTCCGATAGCGCGATTTACATTCCGGGCATTGGATAATCATTCGGATTATTCCTTAGCAGACTCTTCTGTTTGAGCCGGCTGCTGTTTTTTCAAAGCACGTAACATCTCCACTGACTTCAAACCCATCTCTGTTCCTGAAGCCACGTCCACGATCAATTCAAAGTGGCTTTTCGCCTCGTCCAATTGTTGTTCTTTCAGCAACATGACGGCAAGGTTGTAGCGAGCCTGAGAAAAGCCGGGGGCTATGTCAATCGCCTTCTCCAAAGAGTGCTTTGCCTTCAGCTCTTGCCCCATGGCCAGATACACTTCGCTGCGCAGCAAATAAGCCGAAGCGTAGCGTGGTGCAAGCGCGATAGCTTCTTTGTATTGCTCTAAGGCCGCCGGATAGTCCTGCTTCTGATAATAAGCAAAGCCTTTTCCAGCAAACGCGATATGTGCACTGGAAAACAATAAGTTTGACGCCGCTTTATCAAAGTAGTTGATCGCTTTGTCCCACTGCTGCATATCGAGATAGAGAGAGGCTAGATTGTTCTGATAGCGTGGATCATTGCCAGACAGCTCAATCGCTTTCAAGTAATGTTGCTCAGCCTGAGAGTGAGCTTTTTTAACTTGATACGCTTGCGCCAAGGCGACATGAATTGCGTCGTTATCCGGTCCATTTTCAACCGCAATCAGCAGTTCTTTCAGAGCCTGGGTCGGGTTATTGCCCTGCAGATGAGAAATTCCAAGTTTGTAATGAACATCCGCCTGCTGCGATTTTTTTTGCGCCTGCTGGCCAGCTGGAACGCAGGAAAACAAACCGAGAATCAAAAAAGCATATAGTAATAAACGTGCGCAGAACATCCTGCAACCTCCGAAAAATAATCACATTGAAGAAAGAAAACGGCCCAGGCTCTTCAAACTACGTTCACGATATTCGTCCAGTGGATCCTGTGCAGAATTCGCTTTATCAGGGACGCCCCGATCAGTCGCTTGTTGTTCAGTTTTTTTCGCTGCCGCCCTACAGATTGGCAGTGCCGACCAGAGTTTCTGTTGATCCGCAGATGACAGCAGGTGATAATCGGTCTCATTGAGCACAAAGCCCATCGATTCAGCGAACACAAACCCTTGCTCGAAAGTCTGCTCCGCTTCTTCCACCGAAACCTCGCCAGACTTGGGCACAAAGAATATCGACAGATCGCTCTTCGACAGATAAAAAGCAACCACGACCATCACTTTGTTGCCGCTAGTCAGAGAAACTAGATAGGCGGCGCACATCTGCGGTGGATGTCCGGGAAAAGCCATTTGGACATTACAGCCAGAGGTATTCAACCGAGCGACCTTGGCTGCCGGGACATTGAGCATTTTCAACGGTTTGTGTTGAATAAACATGCCAGACCCTCCTTTAGCCTCCAGTATAGCCGGTTTTAATTGAGATCGGCAAAATCAGTTAGTAGTTTTATCCTTTTGTAGCGAGTTTCGATCTCTGCATAGTCAATTTCCCGCAAACGATCCAAACTGAATTTCTCTACGGTAAAGGAAGCCATGACTGTCCCGAAAACAATCGCCTGACGTAAATTGTGCTCTTCGAGATTGCGGGTCGAAGCCAGGTAGCCGACAAATCCGCCAGCAAAGGTATCACCAGCGCCGGTCGGATCAAAAACCTCTTCCAGCGGATAGGCCGGGGCTGAGAAAATTGAGCCCTCGCCAAACATCAGCACACCGTACTCTCCCCGTTTTACAACCAGAGTCTTCGGCCCGAAACCACGTACAATTTCCGCAGCCTTGACCAGGTTAGGCTCATCCGCAAGTTGCCGTACTTCAGCCTCGTTAATCACGAGAATGTCAACTTTTGCGAGAGTCTTGATCAGTTCCTGCTTCTTCCCATCGATCCAAAAGTTCATCGTATCGCAGGCAACCAACTTTGGATTTTTCACCTGCTGAAGAACTTCAAGTTGTAACTCAGGATCGATATTGGCAAGAAAAACGTATTCGGCATCGCGATAGTTTTCTGGCAGTTGCGGTTGAAACGACTCGAAGACATTTAAATGGGTCTCCAACGTGTGCGCTTCATTCAGGTCGTACTCGTACTTCCCTTTCCAACGAAAGGTTTTGCCGCTACTGCGCTGCAACCCAGCCAGATCGATATTACGGCTGGCGAGAAAATCGATATGCTCCTGCGGAAAATCATCACCGATAACCGCAACCAGATTGACATCGGTAAAAAAACTGGCCGAAGTGGAAAAGTAACAGGCAGAACCACCTAAGGCATCATCCACTTCGCCAAACGGGGTCTTTATCGAATCGAAAGCAACACTACCGACAACCAGAATACTCATTAATTTTATCCTTTTATCAATCGAGATATTTGCAGATGATCGGCTAAAGGTCCTGCTTGGTTT
>CALZLE010000231.1 GCA_945788205.1 uncultured Desulfuromonadales bacterium | reverse complement strand
CTTCGCTGCCTTTGGCCTTCCAGTCTTCCGCTGCCCACTGCACCAGCCCACGGCATCCATCGGAGTACGAGGGGCCATAGAAGAAGTTATACGGTGCCTTGTTTTTGGTGCGTGGTGACTTGCCGGTCGGGTCGGTCAGGTGACCGGAATAGGACGCCGAAACGTAGGTCACCTTGTCGCGAGCGATAAACTTGACCAATGCCTCGGTGTCAGCGGTACCCCAGCCTTGGATAACGACCGGCTTGAGTCCCGATTTCCACTTCTTGTAGGTAGCTACGGCGCGGTCGGCCTTGTAGGAATAGTCGACGGTTTCGAACTCAATCTTTTTGCCGTTGATGCCACCGTTAGCATTAACATAGTTGAGTGCGTCGATAACCCCCGGGCCATAGTGGGCGCCAACTCCTGCGGTCGGTCCGGTAAAGTCGGTGAGGTGACCGACGGAGACTGTCTCAGCCCAGGCGGTGCCGACGGTTAAAGTGGCGAGAACCAATAAAATAGCCATGTTTTTGAACCATTTCCCGATCATAGAACTTCCTCCTCTGCAGTTTGTGAATCCATCGTTAACATCAATTTGAAACTTTTTTCCATGCACTCAATATCAATATCAGCATTCCACAGGTCAATACGAGAACGGGTAGAGCTTCCAGTACGCTTTAATACGCTTCCAGCGGTGCGCCAGGCCTTCCGGTTCGAAGATCAGGAAGAGGATGATCGCCAGTCCGATCGCCATCTCCTTGATGTAGGCCAGCGACTGTACCAAATCTGGCATCATGCCGCTGAACAGCCCGGTGCTCCACTCCATCAGTTCGGGAAGCAGCACCATGAAAATAGTGCCGAGGATGGTGCCGTAGATCGAACCGAGTCCGCCGATGATAATCATCGCCAGGAATTGGATCGAGAGAATAATGGTGAAGCCCTCTGCAGAGACAAAGCCGAGGTAGTGTCCAAATAAAGCTCCGCCGATTCCTGCGTACAGTGCTGAAATCCCGAACGACATCACACGGTACCAGGTCAGGTTAATGCCCATGATTTCGGCCGAGAGGTAGTGGTCACGCACCGCAATCAAGGCTCTTCCGTCCCGCGAACGGATCAGGTTGGAGGTGAAGGTGAACATCAGAACGACGTAAAACAGCACAACATAAAAATAAGACTGATCGGTATCGAAAGCATAGCCGAACAGGGTAAAGTACTCGGCCATGGCGCCGGACGAACCGCCGGTGAACCAATTCGCCCGAGCAAAAAAATCTTCCAGAATGAATTGCGATGCGAGCGTCGCGATCGCCAGATACAGACCTTTGATCCGCCCGGCCGGGATTCCGACCAACAGTCCGGCGAGCATGGTCAGGCACCCGGCCAGCGGAATGGCAAAGAACACCGGAATGCCGAGAGAGTTGTTCAGCCAGGCCGACGCAAAGGCACCAAAGCCGAAGAAGGCCGAATGGCCGAGAGAAATCTGGCCGGTAAAGCCGACCACCAGGTTGAGCCCGAGGGCCGCGATCCCGTAATAACCGATCTGAATCATCAGGTTGAGGACGTACGGGCTGCCGACCAGCGGGACAAACAACAGGGCAATAATAAATGCGACTGCCAGGTAACGGGTGACCGGCGTGGCAAAAATCGTCATATCAGAAGCGTATTTGGTGCGAAAGTCACCGCACGGACGCATGGAACTACCGAGAGACATGGAGCATCAGATCCTTTCGATATCCTTGGTGCCGAACAGCCCATAGGGCTTAACCATCAGAATAATCACCAGCGCATAAAAAGGCGCTATCACGTAAAGGTTGCCAATGTGCAGCCACTGGCTGTCGCAAAATTCGGCGAGGTTCTCCAGTATGCCAATAATCAGTCCACCAACTATCGACCCAACAATCGAATCGAGTCCGCCGAGGATGACCACCGGAAAAACTTTGATGCCGAAAAAGGAGAGTGCCGAAGAGACTCCGTTAACCATGCCGATGACAATTCCGGCCAGGGCCGAAACGACCGCTGAGATTGCCCAGGATGCGGCGAACACCGATTTGACAGAAATGCCAAGGCTTTGGGCGACCTGCTGATCGAAGGCGGTCGCACGCATTGCCAGACCGGTTTTGGAATATTTGAAGAAAAAGTAAAATGCGATCATCACGAAAATTGAGATCACCATGCTCAGGATATAGGCTGTTTCCACCTGCATGCCCAGCACATTAATACTCGAGGTCTCGAACACCTGCGGATAAACTTTGGTTTCGTGGCCAAAAAGCAGCCCCATCAGTGCCTGGAAAAAAATCGACAAGCCGATGGTGACCATGATGACAGAGATGATCGGTTCACCGATCAGCGGGCGGAGCACGATTACCTGCAAAGCGATGCCGAAAACCACCATAAAAGCAAGAGTCAGCGGGAAGCCGAACCAGAACGGCAGCTCAAATTTCATCAGTAGCCACCAGCAGGTCCAGGCGCCGATCAGCAGAAATTCACCCTGAGCAAAATTGACCACCCGAGTCGACTTGTAGATCAGCACAAAGCACATCGCGACCACCCCGTAGAGGGTGCCGACAATCACGCCGTTGACCAGCAGTTGCAATAGCAGTTCGGTATTCATCTAAACATCTCCATGGGCGCGACCTTTCAGGCCACATCCTTACTTTTTTCTTTGCCCAGCTCGACCACTTGCAGCGACGTTTTTACGCGAGAGGTTGTTCCGTCCTGGAAAGTAATCACGGTATCGACAGGGATGGCCTCGCTATCACTGTAGAGCCCGTCGATAATTTCCTTGTAGACTTCACGGATCACTCCGCGGCGAACCTTGCGGGTTCGGGTCAGCTCACCGTCATCTGCATCAAGTTGTTTGTAGAGCAGTAAAAACTTGCGAATTTTCTGTGCCTCGGGGAGGGTCGCGTTGACCGTTTCAACTTCACGCTGAATACGGGTGTAGACCTCATCCTGAGCGGAGAGATTGATGTAGTTGGTGAAGGCAATGCCGCGTTTTTCGGCCCACTTGGCGACGATGTCGAAGCGGATGCAGATCATCGCCGTCAGGAACGGGCGCTCGTTACCGAGGACTACCACCTCAGCGATGAAAGGGGAAAACTTCAGCTTGTTCTCAATGAACTGTGGCGAGAAGCGCGCGCCACACTCGGTGACGGCGATATCGCTGATCCGGTCGATGACGACCAGATGGTTGTTCTCTTTTTTGAAATAGCCGGCATCGCCAGTGCTCATCCAGCCTTCGCTGTCGACGACCTCGCGGGTCGCCTCTTCATTTTGATAATAGCCACTGAACATGCCCGGGTTGCGCGCGACGATCTCGCCGACCCCGTTTTCGTCCGGGTTGATGATACGGATATCGCTCCCCTTAAAGGGAACTCCGACGCTGTCGTAATCGACATCGTCAGCAGCGTGAATGGTGTAAGCTCCAGCGAGTTCCGTCTGGCCGTAGATCTGGCGCAACGGCACTCCCATGGAGAGGAAGAACTTGAAGGTGTCGGGTCCGAGCGCCGCGCCACCCGTTGCGGCGGAGCGCAGGTGGCTGAAACCGAGCCGATCCTTGAGCGGTTTGAAAATCAACCAGTAGGCGAGCTTTGATGGTTTGCCGGTCTGTTTAAAACTGTTGATTGCCCGGCGGATGCAGAATTCGTAAATCCAACGCTTGAATGGCGAGGCGTCCATCATGCGCGCCTGCACATCGGCCGCCAGCGATTCCCAAACCCGTGGTGCCAGCAGCACAAAGTGAGGGCCGATCTCGCGCAAGTCCTCCATCTGGGTTTCAGCTTCTTCGACGAAATTGACCACCAGCCGCGCCATCAGTGCCTGACTGACCGCATAAACCTGTTCCATGATCCAGGGTAGCGGCAGCACTGAGACATAGTTATCGCCTGGCTGACGTGGGTCAGCTTGCAGGTAATCTTTGCAGTGGCGCAACATCGGTCCGGCCTGCAACATCGCCAGCTTCGGTTTGCTGGTCGTGCCGGAGGTGGGACACAGAATCGCAGTATCTTCGCCGTTGCCGGCAGCGACCATCTGACTGTATGCCTCGGGGTTGGCGGCGTGGTACTCAGCACCCTTTTTAAGTAGCTCTTCAAGGCTCAGCAGGCGCGGATCGTCGTACTTGCGCATGCCGCGTGGGTCGCTGTAGATGATGTGTTCAACGCAGGGGCACTGTTCGGTGATTTCGAGGACTTTGTCGACCTGCTCTTCGTCCTCAGCGAGGATCACCCGCGCATTTGCGTAGTTGATCAGGTAGGCGACCTCTTCATTGAGGGAGTCCTGATAGATGCCGAAGATCATCCCGCCTATCGCGTGGACAGCGATCTCGCCGGCAACCCACTCGGGCCGGTTGTCACCGATGATTCCGGCAGCGGCACCGTGACCAAGCCCCAACTCCTTGAGGCCAAGGGCGATATTACGGACCAGGTTCTGATAGTCACTCCAGCTCTGCTCTTCCCAAATGCCGAAGGCTTTCTCGCGGATGGCGATCTGGTCGGGCCAGTGCTCGGCGTTGTAGGCCAGCAGCTTGGGGAAAGTATCGTAGATCGAGACGTCAGGTTGCTGCGCGGACATCAGGCCACCTCCCCAACGCCGGCTGATTCTTCACTGGGCTGTTCGTCCTCTTCGCCGAGGTAGGCCTTCTTGACCAGTGGGTTGTCCATAATCTCATCAGGCAAGCCAGCAGCGATACGCTGGCCGAAGTCGAGAACCATGACCCGGTGGGAAAGGTCCATGACAACCCCCATGTCGTGTTCGATCATGACGACAGTCATTCCCCATTCCTCGTTGAGGTCGATGATATAGCGCGCCATATCTTCTTTTTCTTCGTGGTTCATGCCAGCCATCGGCTCGTCGAGCAAAATCAAATCGGGCTTGAGGGCCACGGCGCGGGCCAGCTCCACGCGTTTGCGCAGACCATAGGAAAGGGTTCCGGCCTGAGCTTTACGGATGTGCGCGATTTCCAGGAAGTCGATGATTTCCTCGACCTGCTGCCGATGTTCGAGCTCCTCCCGACGTGCGCCGGTAAACCAGTAGAGCCCACCGGTGAGAAAATTATTTTTCAGCAGATGGTGGCGGCCGACCATGATGTTGTCGAGGACCGACATGTGGTTGAACAATGCCAGGTTCTGAAAGGTCCGCCCAATACCAAGGTTGCAACGCTGGTTCGGTTTGAGTTTCGTGATCGGTTGTTCACGAAAGCGAATTTCGCCCTGCTGGGGATGGTAACGGCCTGAGATGCAGTTGAGCATCGAGGTTTTACCGGCGCCATTTGGGCCGATGATGGAAAAAAGCTCACCCGATTTAACGTCGAAACTGACCCCCTGTAGGGCCTTGACACCACCGAAGCTGAGGGAAATGTTCTCGACTTGTAGAAGCGCAGTGTTCTCGCCCATGCAACTTATCCTCTACATGATTAATCTGTCCAGGGGGATAATCTTGCAGGTTCTTTCCAGCAAGAAATGAGCGCTGATATTATCAGCCAGCCAGCTAGACTTCAAGGGCTTTATAACGCCGTTTTTACATTGGTTTGAGCAAACATTCAGTTGACCCTGCGGTTTTTTGCTATACGCTTCATGGGGAGCTTTGTTATGCTGTTCTAATGGAGGTTGATGTGATGGACAGAAACATGTTTGCCAGCGACAATTACAGCGGTATTTGCCCGGAGGCTTGGCAGGCGATGACCGAGGCGAATAGCGGTTATGTGAATTCCTACGGGGATGATCGTTGGACCGCCAAAGCCTGTGATGCGCTGCGTGATTTTTTTGCGACGGACTGCCAGGTTTTTTTCGCCTTTAATGGCACCGCTGCCAATTCATTGGCTCTTGCATCGCTCTGCCGGTCTTATCACAGTATTATTTGTCACGATATGGCCCACGTTGAGACTGACGAATGCGGTGCGGTCGAGTTTTTCTCCAACGGGACGAAGGTGTTACTGGTTCCGGGGGAGGGTGGCAAAATTGACCCTGCCGCAGTGACTCATACCGTTGAACGACGGACCGACATTCATTACCCGAAGCCGAAAGTTCTCAGCATCACTCAAGCGACTGAACTCGGAACCCTCTATTCGATCGACGAACTGCAGGCTGTCGGTGAGCTGGCCAAGCGTCATCAGTTGAAGTTGCACATGGACGGCGCCCGTTTTGCCAATGCCTTGGCGACTCTCGATGTTCCAGCAGCTGAGCTGACTTGGAGGGCCGGGGTCGATGTGCTGACTTTCGGTGGCACCAAAAATGGTATGGCGGTTGGCGAGGCCGTAGTCTTTTTTGATCGACAGCTCGCAGAAGAGTTTGATTATCGTTGCAAGCAGGCCGGGCAGCTGGCGTCAAAAATGCGTTACCTCGCTGCTCCCTGGGTCGGAATGCTCGAACGGGGGACTTTGTTGGATAATGCACTGCACGCGAACCGGTGTGCCAAGTTGTTGGCCGAACAGTTGCTGCAAATCCCGGAGATAAAACTGGTGCATCCGGTGCAGGCGAATGCCGTTTTTGTGCAGATGCCGGAAAAGCTGATTGAGGCATTGCAAACTGCCGGTTGGCACTTTTATACTTTTATCGGTTCAGGTCACGCACGTTTTATGTGCTCCTGGCAGACCAGTGAAGACGATATTCGAACATTCGGTACAGAATTGGAGAGAATCGCTGCAGCACTATCATCTGCATCTGGAGAAGAGTGAGTAGGCATGGGGACTTTCAGGGATTTCGATTCGATCATCAAAAATATGGGGGAGTTGCCGCCGTCGCCGATTGTCGCAACCAAACTGTTGGAGCTGTTGCGTAAGCCAGATCTGCGCCTCAAAGAGCTGGCCAATGCCGTATCGATGGATCCGGTTATTACTGCACGGTTGCTGCGGATGGCGAACTCGGCGTTTTACCAGCAGCAGAAGCAGATCAGTACAGTCAATCGGGCGATCATTGTGGTTGGTGAGAATGTCCTCAAAGATCTCGCTATGGAGTACAGCCTGCGTAGCGCGAATAAAACCTACGGGCTTTTGGAGCGGCGCTTGTGGGAAATGTCGATCGGTAACGCCGTCGCCTGCCGGATGATTGCCGACCGGATGACCGAAATCGATAAAGGTGAGGCTTACCTGGCCGGATTGCAGCACCATATCGGTAAAGTGCTGATGGTCAACCGCGATAAGGCTCTGTATCAGGAGGTTGTCCGGATCGTTGATGAAGGCAAGGGTCATCTGCGGGATGTTGAACGGGCCATGTTCGCTTATTCTCACGACCTGGTCGGTGCCGCCCTGCTCAACCATTGGAACTATCCACAGTTTATCGTTGATACTGCGCTGTATCATCATACATTTGAAGAACTACGCGACAGTGAAGATGAAGGGGAGCAGAATGCTTTTACCCTTTGCGCTGTTGTTAGTATGGCCAGTGATTTTTGCCGCTATCACGGAATCGGTCGCAACCAGCCGGATGAAACTGTCGACCTGTCAATCAACAAGGGATCTATCGCTCTGGAAGCGAATATGATCGTCGTTGATGAGCTGCTGGGACAATTCCAGCCGCAATTTGTTAAAGAGCGGAACCTGTTCCTGTCATAAGTCTGCCCGCCAGAGCCTGATTAACCTATCTGCCAAAGTCTTCGGAGCTTGATGCCGTGTATAGAGGCGTGCTAATTTCACAGCTATCGCCAACATCGATCCGTCTTGCTTCGCTTTTGGGGCCCTTGTCATGTGTAAAAAAATCTTCGTTGCCTCCACCGGGCAGAATACCGGTAAAACCACGACCAGTATTTCGCTGCTGCATCTGGCACGTAAGAAGTACCAGCGGATCGGTTTTATCAAGCCGTTCGGGCCGAAGGTCATCAATTACCAGGGGCAGGATGTTGATGTTGACGCGGCGCTGATCGCCCATGTTTATGATATGGAAGATGATTTGCGGTTGATGTCGCCGGTGGTGTTGCATTCGCAGACCACGCGTAAGGTGCTGGATGGGCGGCTTGATGCCGATCTGTTTTTGCAGCAGATTGAGCAGGCGGTTGCCGAGCTGGAGAGCAAGTGTGACTTTCTGATCATCGAAGGTGCCGGGCATTCCGGGGTCGGCTCGGTGGTTGGCCTCAGTAACGCACACGTCGCAAAAAGGTTGAATGCTCCGGTGCTGATGGTTGCCGGTGGTGGCGTTGGCAGCGTGATCGATGATATCCATCTTAATTTGGCGATCTTTCGCGAAGCCGGTGCCGAAGTCAGAGCCATTTTGCCGAACAAGCTGCTGCACTCCAAGCGTGAGATGACCCTCCACTATCTCGATCTGGCGTTTCGCGATAAAGGAATCAAAGTGGTTGGTGGTTTTAATTATTCACCGATTCTGGCCAACCCGACCCTGACCTATCTCTCCGCACTGTTGAAGTTAAAGCTGCACGCGGACCAGGAGCAGAGTCGGAAGATTGTGCTGCACGTTCAGCTCGGCGCATCCTCTGCCCAGCGGGTGGTTGACAAGCTGCTGGAGTCGACTTTGGTGGTGGTGACCAGCAGTCGCGACGAGGTGCTGGTGATGTTAGCGACCCTTTACCACCTCCCGGAATATAAGACCAAGCTTGCCGGGCTTATCATCACCGGAATGGCACCGATCGCTGATGTTGTCCAGCGGGTGCTCGACGATGCGGAAATCCCCTATATGCGTTCGACCAACACCTCCGCTGAGGTTTACACTGCGATTCAAGAGGACGTGGCGAAAATACGTGCTGACGATGATCAGAAAATCGGCTTGGTGCAGCAATTGGCAGAGACGCAGCTTGATTTCGAGACAATTGATACTCTCTTCTGATTTATTCACAAGCAATCCAAAGGTTATTCAATAAATGGGTTTTCTAAAAAAGATTTTTGGTGGCGGAGCCTCCGTTGAGGGGTTGCGCAAGCTCGTTGAGCAGAAGCGTTTCGCTGAGGCGCGCGTTATGGCCGAAGATTTGCTCGATCAGTCGTTGTCAGAAGCTGACGTTGCCGATGTCAAAGAGTTGCAGGTTGTTGCCGGGGATGGTCTGGCACAGCTCAACCTGGACGAAGCGCTTGGTTTCCAGCGGGCTGGAGATGAAGAGCGAGCTGATGAGCATTGGCAGCTGGCTCTGGAGCAGGCCTGCAGTGATGAGCTGCGCAAAAAAATTGAAACGGCTGCGCAGGAGCAGCCGGTATCGCCAATCGTTGAAGCACCAACAAAGGGCCACGGCGGCGGATCCTGCGCCAGCTGCGGGCCACAAGAGACAGAATCGCTGGAGAGCGAAGAGATTGAGTTTCCCGATCACGCTAGCCAAATCGAGTTGATTTTGACTTCTTACCCGCCTGAAATTGCTGATCGCTACCGGCAAAAAAGTGAGCAATTCCTGCAGGCATTTCTCTTGTCTCACTCTGGACAGGACGAAGAAGCTTTGCCGCTTTGGCAGCAGGTTTTGCCGCTCGATCAGGATGAGCTCTATTGGTTTGAGCTGGGCGCGGCCCAGATTCGTTGTGGCAAAAATAAGCCAGGCCGTAAAAGTCTGGAAAAGGCGCTGCAAATGACTCCCGGTTTACAGCCCGCCATCGAAATGCTGGTGCAGCTGCTGGTCTCCACCGGTGACAGTGCAGGCGCCCTGAACTATCTAGAGGAGCTGTTGGAAAAAGGACAGGTCCCGGCTTTCTGCCATGTTCAGCTGACTCTGGTTCGTTTGCAGCTACAGCAAACCGATTTGG
>CALZLE010000230.1 GCA_945788205.1 uncultured Desulfuromonadales bacterium | reverse complement strand
GTACCCCCATTTTTTCTTGCTGTTTTTTTCTTTAAGAAATTGGCCCCAGCTTTTTCACTTCTCCAAGCACCGCTTCGGCCGCTTGGATCAAATCAAGAACGAGTCGTTCGTTGACTTCGAGAAGTCCTTCGTACTCTCCTCGGTTTCGCAGGTTATGGCAGTGAGCTAATACCCTCCAGACCTCGGGACCCACTCCTATTGTATGCTGAAGGCATTGAAAAACAATATAGCGATTTTCTGAACGATACCCATGCCAGCGAAGAGCGGCAAGGGATAAAGCATGGGCTGCATTGTATGCCAAGTCGAATCGGCTTTCCAGCGACAGAGTCTTTACCAGAGAGTCCTTTAACCTTGCCTGTCCGGAATGGAGTAGACCATCAAATTCTTTCTGATCACCCGGCTCCTGCTTTATCTGTCCGATATCGACCAGGTTCTTAAACTGTTGGGATGTCATCTTCCGATCCGATCAAAAATATTTTGGGCTGTTCAATAACCCTGATAACAAAATTGCTTTCCGACATGATTTTATTTCTGAACTCTTCGCCAGTGTAAATTGTCGGGTTGATCGATCTGCCTATCTGAGTTTCCAGTTCTGATAAACTGACAAACAGGTCGGGGTAAGAGATTTTGTCAGAAATCAGCATCAGGTCAATGTCGCTTCCTGCCGTATCTGATCCTTTAGCTATCGAGCCATAGATGAAGGCAGCTTTGATTTCGTCTTTATGCGGGTCCAAGGCCCGTCGCAAAGGATCCGTCAGCCCAAAGGTTTTGCTGACGATCCTTTTCAGTTCATCAAAAATGGGTGATGCAGGGTTTGCCTGGTAATGTTTCTGGTTTCCGATTCTTTTTGTTGTCAACAGGCCGCAACCGGAGAGCTTTTCAAGTTCTCGGTGGACTGTTCCAATACCAACCCCAGCTAAATCGACAATCTCTTTTGAATAAAAGCTTTTTCCGGGTTGCCCAAATAAAAGGGATAGAACCTGTCGCTGGGTTTTTGAGAAAAGCGCCTCACCCAAACCGATTTTATGTTTATCAATGTTTCCCATAATGGGAACTATATCTCCCAAAGTGGGAAAGTTCAAGAATGTTTTTCTTGTTCTTTTATTCTATCTCTGGAGTTGCAAAGAATATTGTGGGGAGTATGTACGCCATTCGCGAATCGCGTATGGCTGTAAAAGTAACCGTTTCTATTGAGTTGTGCTCTTCGGCTGTGTAATCCGGTACCCCATGGCCCGATAGCCCAGCTGGCGCTTTTTCCACATCCGCGCAAGTTGTGGCTGGTCATTTTCGATGTAATCGTAGATGCGCACATCTTCTTTGTCCGCATGCTCCCGATGCAGGCGTCCGGCATATTGTTGCAGTGTTCCCTTCCAGGAGATCGGCATGGCCAGCACCAGTGTGTCCAACGGGGGATGGTCAAAGCCTTCACCGATCAATCGGCCGGTCGCAAGCAGGATGTGTGGCGTTGAGTCATCCAATGCCTTCACCTCAGCAAGAACAGTGGCCCGCTGCTTTTTCGACAGGCGACCGTGCAGAACATAGCAATGTTCAGTTTCTTGCTCGATTATGTCCTGCAACAGTGATAAGTGGTCTGTTCTTTCCGTCAGCACCAGCAGCTTACGCCCTTCCCGGTATGCGGCAAGCACATCCGCCGCAATGCAACGATTGCGGTTTTCATCATTAGCGAGAATGCGGAAGACTTCGTGGATGGGAGCATCTCCGGCAATGTGGGGCGTGGGAAGCGGCCTCGGCCATACTTCCAGTTGTGCTGGAGCTGTTTCGGGGCTGGCGGCACTGTGCCGTATCGGGCCACACTGCATGAAGATAATCGGCTGATGTCCATCACGACGCACTGGTGTCGCGGTCAGACCGACAACAAACAGTGCCTTGGCCTCTTTGAGTATCTTCTCGAATGAAAAAGCTGAAAGATGGTGGCATTCATCGACAATAATCTGGCCGTACTGGTCGAGCAGCTCCGGTAAGCTTTCCCGCTTCGACAACGACTGCATTACGGCGATATCGATTTTGCCGGAAGGTTTGTTTTTACCGCCGCCGATAACCCCCAAACTTCCTTCCGGGAGCTCGAGAAAAGCAGTTAACCGCTCCTGCCACTGACGCATCAACACCGTACGATGGACCAGCACCAGTGTGCTGACCTTGCGGCGAGCAATCAGGGCTGCTGCCGAGACGGTTTTGCCGAAGGCGGTTGGTGCACAGAGCACCCCGGCCTCATGCTTATAAATCTCCCGCACTACGGTTTTCTGGTCCTTGCGCAAAGTCCCCTTGAATTTGGCCTTGATCTTCCTGCCCGCCAGACGTTCATCCTGTAGTTCCGCACGGATGTCATTGTCCTGCAGCAGGCCCAGGACGGCATCAAGGCAACCTCGGGGCAGGCCGATGTGCTGGCTGAAGTTTTCCGCGCAACCGATGATACGTGGCTTGTTCCAGACCGGCAGGCGCATGGCTTGGGCCTTGTAAAACTCTGGATTCTGGAAAGCCGCAAGGCGAATCAGGCGGTTGGCTAGTGGTTGGGGTAAGTCGTTTTTGGCAATAAAGATCTGGTTGGCCAGCACCAGCTGCAAGGTTTCCGGCAACGGTTCTGAGATTTTTGTTGAGGGAGTGCCTCGTAGCCAGGGTTTACTGTCGTCATCGTCCACGGAAAAAGCGACATCCAGCGGGCTTCTGTCTTTCGTCGCTCGCAGTAAGGCTTCTTCCAGATTTTTTATGGTGAGTGTGCCGAGGGACGCAAGGAATGTCCATTGGTCCGGGTAGGGCTCAAAGCAGTCATCGACGAACAGGCTTCGACCCTTTTCACGCGGCTGTTTCTGCAATGGCAGAGCGATCAGGTTGCCGAACCCTCCCTTGGGCATGGTGTCCTGGTTTGGGAAAAAACGATCGTAACTGGATAGGGACAGTTGGCGGGTTCGGTC
>CALZLE010000229.1 GCA_945788205.1 uncultured Desulfuromonadales bacterium | reverse complement strand
TGCTGTTCATTGAGGCCGCTTGCTTTTAAGGCGGCCTCATTTTTTTGATACGTCGGTTTTATTCGGTGACACCCAGATCTTTCTGGACTGCTTTGGGGCAGTTCTTGTCCGATTTCAGCAGTTCACTCTCTGCAAAAGAGTAATTTTTTGTTTGTGATCCGCTGATTCTTTTTAAAAATTATCCTCTCTTCGGTGAGAGTGACGATTGACCCCGCTCGAGGTTTGGTTCCACGGTTTCAGTTATATGGGTTTGTAGTTGGTCGGCACCACCAATGTAGCCACCGTTGAGCCAGATTTGTGGCACCGTTATGGGCGTTTTTGGTCCAACGATCGGTTTAACCCGAGCGAGCATTTCGTAGAGCGCGCGTGGACTCTCAACCACATCGTGATAAGTGAAATCGATATTTTCATGCTGTAAATAACCTTTTGCCCGCTGGCAGTGCGGGCAACTCTGTTTGCCGAACAGATGATTCCCGGCGATCGGAGCTTGTTCGGCATAGCTTGAAATCACAGCTTGGGTCAGAAGCCCGCGGTTCAGGGCTTGGCCCTGGCTGATCACTTTGTCGCCAACCATGACAATTGGCGCGTGCCAGCCACCTTTTTTTAGTGGTTCCCACCAGGTGCTTAACCAGTCCTTTGTTTCCAGTTCAACCGGAATCCCTTCCAGTTCTTTGGCAAAAGTATCCTTGAGCACGTCACGGGTCAAAGAGCACTCGCCGCAAGGAATTTTGACTTTGAAAGGCCCCCAGGCTCCTGCCCAACGATACAGTAAAATTTTTACCGCGGTCATAATCGTCTCCTGTTTATTCTTTATCAGAGTATAGCAAGTTCGTTTGAACTGACCGCAATGTGACCTTTGGAGTGCGAACTATTCCGGGATTTGCAGAGCGAGATTATAAAAAATTTATCAAAATTCAATCGGATTACGGAAAAATAAAAAATACCCGTTATAATCTCTAAACAGCTCGAAAGATTCAGAAAATCACCCATAGGAGGGTTGACAATGGTACAGACGAGAAGCAGAAAGATCGATTTATCTCTCAAGGCACACCTGACGGCAGTCAAGCAAGGAAAGCGTTGTTTCGAGAATGCATTTCAGGCTGTTGCGCGGATGATTCTGGCCGAACCGATCAGCAAGGTGGTGGTCAACGGTCGCTCGACCTACGATTTTGATATCTTCCGCACCGGTGGCAAACACGCCATCGGCATGTATGACGAAATCAACAGTTTTGTCTCGTTTGTCAAGGATGCTGCGGAGGGCGGATCTTCCAAAGAGATGGCTTACGTGCTTGTCGGTGAGCCGGGCAACGGCAAAACGTTTTTTGTCGAATACCTCTGTGCCAAATACCGGGACTTTCTCTCGCTGCCGGAGAACCGTAAGTATACCTTCCGGTTTGTTGGTATGGATGAGCTTGGCAGCTACGGGAAAATCACGACTATCGAATCGCAGACCTACGAAGATCCGCTGATTCTCGCGATGAATCTGGGTGAGAGCAAATCTGAAAGCATGGAGCTGCTGGCGAAAACCTACGGCTTCAAGGATGCACAGATCGAGGAATTCTACGAGAATTATCGCCCGCTTGGAGCCTGTAGTGCCTATATGCTGGATGATCTGCGCAAGTTCACCGGCGGTAAATTGGTGGATGTTCTCAAACATATCGAGATCATCCAGGTGCCATTGACCGAAAGCCTGGGAACAGTCACCGGGAAGTATGCGGCCAAAGATAAAATCACCTCAAGCGCAGTCGACCTGCTCGGTGAAGAATCGATTCAGCGGCTGCTGCACATCACCGATACCAACAACCCTTACCGTTTCGACTTGCGTCGTGGTGCGTTGGCTCGAGTGGCTGGTGGCGGCATCCATTTTTCCGATGAGATCTACAAAAACAAAAAGGATCTGGTGCAGGTCTACCTGGGCGTAATTCAGAATCGTCTGATTGAGACTGATGGCTACAAGTGGCCGATCGATACCTTGATTATCGCGACCAGTAATAATGCCGAATTCAACCGCTTTCTGGCAGAAAAAGAAGAGGCACCAATTATCGACCGTTGCCGGATCTGTTACTTCTCACACAATACCAATTATCTGATGCAGAAAGATCTGACTAACTATGCGGTGGGCAGTGAAACCAAAACTACCCTGACCGGACAGGATTTGCATCAAGATCCGAACCTCAACCATGCGGCCAGTGTTGCCGTGGTGCTCAGCCGCTTGCCGCGCAGCGAAAAGCTGACCCCGATTGAAACCATGAAACTGGCGGCCGGTGAAGTTGCCGGCGAAAAGAGCATTAAAACCCTCGCCGAAGTCATCGATATTCTCAATCAGGAACCGGACATCACCAAGCGTTTCGGTCAAAAAGGGCTTGGCCACCGGAACTTGGGCCGGGCCATCCAGCTGCTGGTCGAAGGGACCGAGACCAACGAAGGCCAGTGCATGTTCGCTTACGATATCTTCCGGGCGATTGAGCGGGTGATTCTTGATTATGTCTCTGACAATAATGATCGCGCCAAATATCTTGACGATTTAAAGCTGGCCAAGAGTCTGTATCGTGAGCGGATCATGACCGAGATGTTCAATGCTTACATGGATGAGCCGCAGGCGATCCGTAAAGATGTGATGAACTACGTCAATATGACCATCGGCATCGACGCTGAAAATCTTGGACCGGACAAGATGTGGAAATACCGTGACCCGCAAAATGGTGAGCTGAAGGCACTGAAAATTGACCAGCGTTTCATCAAAAGTGTCGAGGAGCGGCTCGGGTTAAAAACGGAAGAGCAGCGCGAAACCTTCCGCACCTCAATCCGCAAGATCTATGGGCAGAAGATTTCCGTCGATGCAGGTTATGACTTTATGGACAATTTGGAGCTGGTCAAAGCAGTCACCGATGTGCGCCTCAAGTCGGACATCGCCGGGGCGGGTTCGCTGGTTGGGGCATTGGCCAATCGGACCAACGAGGAAAACCAGAAGTTGTACGATCGAATGATCGATACCATGCTGAACCAGCTCGGCTACTGCCGGACCTGCGCACAGAAAACCATCGAGTATTTCTGTACTCAGGAAGATGAAGGCTGATTCGCCCTATGAGCAGAAACCAGCGTGAAAAATATTATCAACAGCTGAAAAATGAAGGTCGCCTGTCCGAGCAGGAGGAGGCGATCCGTCAGGAGCTGGAAGACGAGCGTCTGCACCTGATCGCCGATCCACGTAGCGACCGGAAACTGCCACCACTTGCCGACCTGTATAGCAGTAACGACTTTGCCATGCTGCACAATATGGAGCCGAACATTGGTCCGCTGCACAGCAGCATCCGCAGTATCGATGATTTGCTCGACCGAGATAAAATTCGCGAAGCGGATGGTTTTCCGCGCAAGATCAAGGTTGGCAAGCTGGTCAAGCCGGGCCGCGGGACCACGGAGAAAGTGGTGGTGGTGCCGTCCACCGTCGAGGAAAAGTTCATCCACGACAACCGCTTTCTCGAACAGGACGAAGGTGGGCAGGGCGGTGGCGGCCAAGGTGAGGGTGAAGAGGGCGAAGTGATCGGTGAGCAGCCCGTTCGTCAGGGTGGCGAGGGCGAAGGTTCGGGAGCCGGGCAGGGCAAGAGTGGTTCACATGAGATGGACGCCAACGCTTATGATCTGGGCCGGATCCTGACGGAAAAGTTTCAGTTGCCGAACCTGAAAGAGAAGGGCAAGAAACGCTCTTTAACCCGCTACACCTATGATCTGACCGATAAGAACCGTGGCTTTGGTCAAGTTCTCGACAAAAAGGCGACCTTGCGACAAATTCTGGAAACCAATATTGGGCTTGATAATTTACCCGATGTTGCCGAGATCGATCCGACGAAATTCCTGATTGCGCCAAAGGACAAAGTCTACCGAATCCTTTCACGGGAGAAGGATTACGAATCTCAGGCGGTGGTTTTTTTCATCCGTGACTACTCTGGTTCAATGGCCGGGAAAGCAACCGAGCTGGTTGCGACTCAGCATATCCTCATTTACAGCTGGTTGCTTTATCAGTACGGCGGTCAGGTTGAGACCCGTTTTGTGCTGCATGACACCGAAGCGACCGAAGTTGAGGATTTCTACACCTACTATAACTCGCGGGTTGCCGGTGGTACGCAGGTCGCGGCCGGGTATCGACTGATCAATCAGATTGTCGCCGAAGAAAGCCTGGCCACCGATTATAACATCTACATTTTCCATGGCACTGATGGAGATGACTGGGACCGCGAAGGGCGTGAAACGATCCCGGAATTGAAAAAGATGCTCACTTACGCCAGTCGGATCGGTATCACCATTGCCGAGCACAAGTACGCATCTCCCGGTGGTACCGAAGTTCAGATGTACATGAAGCGTTCCGGTCTGCTGGAGCAAGCATCGGACCTGCTGCGGCTCGACAATATGCGCGAGGATTCCTCCGAAGATCGAGTCATAGAAGGGATTCGCAAGCTGGTTTCGGAAGAGAAGCTCTAAAAGCTATTCCTTCTCCCTCACGGAGTCGGAAAGAGGCGACATATATGCAACTGATAGATCAGAAAACCAAAAAGATCATGGAGGGCTGCAAAGAGCGGGCCTGGGATGCTGGGCTCACTTTCGACAAAGAGAGTCTCGAATACGTGGTCAGCAACCGCGATATGATCGAGCTGATGCCGAAAAATATGATCCCGACCCTGTACGATTACTGGGTGCACGATGTCGAAGTTCTCAAGGAAAAGGGGAAGTACGAACTTTATCCGAGTAACCCCTATGAGACGGTTATCAACACCCGTCCGGCGATCTCCTTTTACAACGATAACAATCCTGACTGGCTCAATGTGATGATCTTTTATCACGTTATCGGGCATATCGATTTTTTCCAGAATAACCTCTATTTCCGGCACACGTGGGAATACGATCTGACCGGGCAGGCATTGGCGGACAAACGCTTGATTGCGCGGCTGCGCTCCGAATATGGACGCTGGGTTGATTACCTCATCGAGTTTGCTCGTGGAATCGATAATCTGGTCGGATATCACGCTGAACTGAGTAAGTACAACCGAACTGACAACGGCTGTTCGCCTCGGATCGATTATTACTTTGATTACTTTTTACAGACCGTTAAACAGGCGAATACCAGCGACTACATCAAACAGGTCGAGCTGTTTAACGATCACGTTAAAAAGCTTGGCAAACTTGGGGAAAAAGCCTTTTTCGCCGATGTGCAGAAAAAATTTCCCGAGTTTGATGCCTCCTTCGAGAAGTATCAGCAGACTTACGAACCAGAGAGCGCCGATCTGCTGCAGTTTTTGATCGATCATTCGCCCTTCCTCAACAAGGACGAGAACAAGTGGATGAAATCGGTACTGCAGATTGTTCGGACCACTTCAATTTATTTTCAACCGCAGATTCGTACCAAGATCATGAATGAGGGTTGGGCCAGTTACTGGCACGAGACCCTGTTTCTGCAGGATGACCGCATCAAAGGGAACGAGGTCAGTTTCGCTCGCGTCAATTCTGCTGTTACCTCAATGCCGCGGGTCGGGTTGAACCCTTATGCTCTCGGCATGCGGATGTTTTACAATTTGGAAGAGATGGCGGATCGTGGTTGCTACAGTTACGATTTTCGTCGGATACAGAATGCTGAGCAGCGCAGTCAGTTCAATCAAAAAACCGGCGAGGGGCGTGATTTCATCTTTAAGGTGCGCGAGAATTTCTGTGATTTCACCTTTATAAATGATTTTGTCGATCAGGATTTTGTCGACAATAACAAACTTTTTGTCGTTGGACAGCGACTCAATAAAGAGCGGATGGTCTGGGAATATTATGTTCGCAGCCGCAAGTCGGAAGATTATCGACAGATGCTGTTCGCCTCTCTTTACCATCCTCCGGTGCTCGATATTGTTCCGGAGAAATCGAGCGATGGTTCGCTCTATCTGAATCATCGTCACGAAGGGAAGCCGTTGGTCAACGAGTATGTGAGCAACACCATGCTCGGCATTGAATATCTCTGGGGAAATCCAGTCAAGCTGGAGACCAACGAAGCGGAAGTTAAGCCGGGTAGCGAAACCGAAGCCGAAGCCGGGCCGCAGGTGTCCTGGAAGCGGGTCTTGTATCAAATGAAAGATCGTCAGTTCAGCAGGGAGGTCCTTGAAGCTGATGACTAAAAATACAAAGCCACCAATCGAGCAGGATTTAAATATTGATAAAGCGATGCAGCGCTTCATGCATGTGCAGCAGGATGCGTCCAGTACCGGTCCGATCAGTTTTGATGACTACCTGGCGCGGGCCATCGACAATCCGACCAGCGCAGTGCGCAATATTTTTCAGGCTTTTCATGACCTGATTGAAGACTATGTTGAAGAAGGGGTCGATGAGTATCAGGATGATCCCGAATCGATTAATTTTGCCCATTACGACACCAGTCGGCTGTTCGTGGAAGATTCGGATAATCCTTTTTTTGCCGACCGGTTGTTCACCAATCGACTGGTGCAATTGGCGGAAAATTTTCGTCATGGGACCCAACAGAACAAAATCTATATTTTCAAAGGGCCGCACGGTTGTGGCAAGAGTACCTTTCTTGACAACCTATTGCGTAAGTTCGAACAGTACGTCAACAGCCCGGCCGGTTGCACTTACGAGGCTGTCTGGCGGCTTGACCGGCAGATGCTCGGAAACTTTAACGAAAAGGAGACGGATCGGTTTCTCGGTAAACTCTCTGGCCTGCTTGATGAGTATGAGCTGCGGCAAAGTGATCTGATCGAAGCGCAGAAAATCGCGTATCAGGGGGATGAATTTGTCGAGGTCCCCTGTCCGAGTCATGACAGCCCAATCCTGATGATTCCTCGTGAATATCGGCGCTCATTTTTTGACGACTTGTTCAAAAATGACGAAACCAAGTGGAAGCTGTTTACCGAAAAGCAATATGAATGGGTCTTTCGCGATACTCCTTGCACCATCTGCACCTCGATTTACGAAGCACTACTCGGTCGTCTGAAAGATCCGTTGAAAGTATTGCAGATGCTCTTCGCCCGACACTATCGTTTTAATCGCCGGCTCGGCGAAGGGATCAGCGTTTACAATCCGGGTGACCGGATTATTCGGCAGAATGTCCTCGGCAACGAGATGTTGCAGGGCCGGATCAACGGACTGCTGCGGGACAGCAATCAGGTACAGTACGTGTTTTCCAACTTCGCTAAAACCAACAACGGTATCTATTCGCTGATGGACATCAAAGGACACAATGTTGAACGGCTGCTGGAGCTGCATAACATTATCAGCGAAGGGGTACACAAGGTTGAGTACATCGAGGAAAGGGTCAACTCCCTGTTCCTGGCGCTGATGAATCCGGAAGATGAAGAGAGCATTAAGGACCTGCCATCACTTTCCGACCGGATCGAATACATCAAAATCCCCTACATCCTCGACCTGCGGACCGAGGTAGAAATTTATCGCAACACCTTTGGGCGGCATATCGATGACCGGTTCCTGCCGCGGGTGCTGCATAACTTTGCCAGGATTATTATCTCCACCCGCTTGAGCCCGAACTCCTCTGCCATGACGGAATGGATCGGCCATCCGGCGCGCTACAGTCGCTATTGCGACGAAAAACTACAGTTGCTGAAGATGGAGATCTATACCGGCAATATTCCAGAGTGGTTACAGCAGGTTGACCGCAAAGGGTTGACCGCCCGGCGGCGCAAACGGATTATCAACGAGTCGGAAAACGAAGGGGTGACCGGTTTTTCTGGTCGGGATTCGATTCGGATATTCAGCGAGCTTTTTTCGACCCACGCAAAAGAGGGTTCGATGATCGACATGGCGACCCTTTACAGCTTCTTCAGCAAGCATGAAGACTGGATGAAGCTGATTCCTGACGGTTTCCTCGACTCGTTACTGCACATGTACAATTACACCATCATGCAGGAGATTAAGGAATCTCTCTATTACTACAACGAAGAGCAGATTGCCCATGACCTTAAGAACTACATCTACGCCGTTAACTTCGAGAGGGATATGGAGGTCGATTGTATTTACACCGGAGACCGCTTGAAGGTCGGCGAAGAGTTTTTTGCTCCAATAGAAGCACGGCTATTGGCAGAGAGCAGCGATCGCGAGCGGGTCATGATGTTCCGCAAAAGCACCCAGAAAGAATACGCCAGCCGGACCTTGACTCAGGAGCTACGCCTTGAAGGGAAGGATATGGCCGAAACTAAGCTCTATCAGAACCTTTATGAACGTTATGTTCACCATCTGAAAGAGAAGGTCCTTGAGCCGTTTCTTGATAACGAAAACTTCCGGCGGGCGATTAAAGATTTTGGTAGCGAGGATTTCAAAACCTACGATAACCGGATTCGTACCGATGTCACTTTCTTGATGGACAATCTCTGCGAGAAATTCAATTACTCCAAGTTGGGTGCCAAAGAAGTCTGTATTTATCTGATAGACAACGAGCTGGCGCAGAAATTTTCAAAGGAGTAGGGGGCGAATCACAATACCCCGTCTGCGGCGTTATGCTGGTGTTGCGATCCTCGACGTAGCGCTGCTACGCCTGTGGTCGCAACCCTGCGCAAGCCTTGCATCCGGGGCATTCTGATTCGCCCTGGTTACTATGTTGGAATAGATGGAAGCGGCCACGTTAGTACGACGTTATACTCTCCTTATCGACACTGCTTGATAGGGAAGGGGGATCATGCAGAATGTCGGCTCTGCGGCGGTTTATCCTCTGCGTAAACCTCAACAGTCGCCGTTGTGGCAATTGCTCAACAACCATTATTTCGATTTTGAGCTGAACTACGATGAGCATTGCGTCCACAAATACGGCTATCCGCGCAAGGTTGTCAGTGATGTCGTTTACGATTACCTCAAGTGCGGTGACCTGCGCGAAGGGTTTGCCAGGATCCGTTGTCCGGACTGCCGCCACGAGTACCTGCTTGCCTTCAGTTGCCGGAGGCGCTGGCATCCGCACCTGCATATTATCGTTGCTGACGGGTTGTTTTTGCCGAACGGGAGCTTCAACGTCATGCCGAAGATCGATCATAAACAGCTGCAGGAGCTGTTCCGCGCCGCTGTCCTGAAGATGCTACTGAAGAAAGACCGCATTAATGAAGAGCTGATCGCCAAGACATGCGTTGGCGTTATACGTCCGGCTTCAGCGTGCATAAGGGCGAGCAGTTGGTGCGTGGTGACGGCGACGGCCAAGAAGCTTTGGCGCAGTACATCATTCGCAATCCCTTTTCTGTAGAGAAGATCAACTATCAACAACAGAGTGGCCAGGTCATCTACAAATCAAAGATGAGTCACGACAAGAACAGGAAGAATTTCGAGGTGTTCAGTGCCAAGGAGTTCATTGCCGCCATCACTCAGCACATCCCGGAGAAGAACTTTCAACTGGTGCGCTACTGCGGCTGGTATTCCTACCGTTCGCGGGGCAACCGACAGAAGCGCGGTCAGCTCATGCCTCAGTACGATTCAGTTGCAGTAGACGAAGGCATCGAAGTGCTGGATGTCAGCGAGCACCAGCCGAAGAAGATCCCCTCCAAAACCTGGCGCGAGTGCATCGATCCGTTTCAGTGCCCACACTGTGGTACCGAGATGAAGATCGTCAGTTTTATCAATGACGCGCCAGTTATAGAGAAAATCCTCAAGCATCTGCGCTTGTGGCAGATCGAGCATCCCGGCAAACCGCCGCCGGAAAAAGGCTACGAAGAGATGATCGAATACCAGCTGATCGACGGTGGCTGGGGCAGTTTCGAAGAGCCGAGCATTGCGCTGAATTGATTTCTAGTACTTCCGGGTCTGGACAGGTGCGCATTAAAACGGAAAATTAAGCGGAATTTGTCTTTTCAGCCGGGGTTTATTATTGACAGCGGCGAGCCGCTTCCCTTACAACGGTAAATAGGTGGGTTTTAGAACGAGAACCGGCGGGGAGGGGCGGTTCACAGAGCCGCAGGCGCGATCCCCGAAAAAGCAATTTCTTATCAGCTTTGTCAGATCAGGGAATAGACAATATAAGCTATGTGGATGGTTTTTCCACCCATGCACGTTATAGGGTACAAATCATTTTCTTTTTTTGCTGAATACGTTAAGGCATTACAGTCCTTTGATAAAAGTGAAGTAAGGTCATTCAGGATTGTTATAAATTGACAGCTAATAAACAAAGGAGATCTTTGATGCTTGAAATAAAAAAGTTAAGACTCTTTTCTTTGGGGATTGCCAGTTTATACATTCTTGCAGCGTATACAGGCTGCACTTCTTTGTACACCGATTCACCGCAGACTAACAAAGAGGCAATAGTTACACAGCACAAGTTGTCCCTAAAGGAACAACTCGGCAAGTTACTTTTTTTTGAAACAAGCCTTTCAACCCCACCAGGACAATCCTGCGCAACCTGTCACGACCCGGATGTAGGTTTTGCTGACCCCTTGAAAGAACTTCCTGTTTCCAAAGGTGCAGCCCATGGTCTTTACGGAAATCGTAACGACATGCCAGCAGCCTATGCGTCCTTTGTTCCTCCTCTTCATTATGACAAGGAAGAAAAAATGTGGGTAGGCGGATTATTTTGGGACGGCAGGGTAAACACCCTCGCCGAACAGGCGCAAGTCGCTCCTCTCAATCCTCTTGAAATGGCTAACCAGAACATGGAAATCGTTTTCCAGAAACTCAAGGCTCTAGACTATGCTAACCTGTTTCTGGAAGCTTACGGAGCTGAGGCCTTATCTAATGCCCAAACTGCTTTTGACAATATGGCCGACGCCATTGAAGCATACGAGAAAACCCCAGAACTGAATCCTTTTACCTCTAAATACGACTATTGGTTTAAAGGAAAAGCCAAACTGACAGAGCAGGAAATGCGCGGACTTGAACTCTTTGAAGCAGAGAAAAAAGGCAACTGTGCAGCCTGTCATCCCAGTAGACCAGACGATGATGGAAACCCTCCTCTTTTCACGGATTTCACCTATGACAATCTTGGCGTTCCGCCAAACCCTGAAAATCCCTTTTACTTTTTGCCTCGGGAATTAAACCCAGACGGATTATCTTTTGTTGACATTGGACTTGCCAAAACCTTAAATGACCCTAAACAAAATGGTAAATTCAGGGTTCCGACCCTACGAAACATAGACGTTACACCACCGTATATGCACAATGGAATTTACAAGACCTTATTTTCAGTTGTTGCTTTTTATAACTCACGTGACATCGCACCATGGCCTGCACCGGAAGTGGCAGAAAACGTCAACAAAGAAGAACTTGGCAATCTTGGTTTGACAAACCAGGAGATGGAGGACATTGTTGCCTTCATGAAAACTCTTACAGATGGTTGGCAAAATATCCAAGAGAACTGATTTGTTTTCAATTTCGGGGAACTGGTTTGTACGCAGTAAGCAAAGTGTATTTGCTGCTTGTTTTTTTTTGGAAAAAACAGGAGGTTATGAAACTCCCGACTTAGGTAGACAGCTTATACTTGATTGTCCACCTACGAAGGGAGCCCTTACATGACGAAAAGAGCCCAGCTGGATATTGCCAGAAAACTTAAGGTTCTAAAGCACGCTCAAGCGACTGGGAATGAGCAAAAACTTGTCGATATTTTGGGATCTGCCGACAGACTTTTTATACCTGGAAGAAAGCGTTTACTGAGCAGGGAGAAAAAGGCCTGATAGACAGTAGACCCTGCCCAGAAAATCACAAATTACGCGCCCCCAAGGCATCGAAGAGAAAATCATCCATCTGCGCACGACATATCACTTTGGTGCGCACGTTATTGTATGGCAATTACAACGCTATCATGGCATCACGATTTCACAAAACGGCGTCTACCGTGCCTTGCTACGAAACAAGCTGAATAGACTCCCAGAGAACATCAAAAAGCGCTCCAGAAAACGATTTAAAAGTTACGAAAAAAAGGTACC
>CALZLE010000228.1 GCA_945788205.1 uncultured Desulfuromonadales bacterium | reverse complement strand
CTGATGATCATCACTGAAATGCTGGAAGGTGTTGACGACTTTTTCCAGCAGAGCATTCATGTCAATCGGTTGAATATCGAGAGGGATCGGCTGACCTGATTCGATGCGACTGATGTTGAGCAGATCGTCAACAATTTTAGAGAGCGATTCCGAACGGTTCAATATTTCTTCCAGGAAGTCGCGCTTCTGATCCGTGCTGAAATTGTCTTCCATCTCCCGATCGAGCAACAATTCGCTGTAGCCAAGAATTGAGGTCAGTGGAGTCGTGAGTTCATGGGCGGCAGTTGAAATGAATTCAGTCTTGATATGCTCAAGAGCTCTTTCGCGGGTGACATCACGGAGCATAGAAACCATGCCGGTTTGCGAACCACGATGATCGAGAACCGGTGAGCTGTGAATCTGGAGAATCCGGTGTGGTGAATCACCCTCGGCTGGCAGGCTAAGATCGAACGGCTCCTGTGTTTCTAATTGAGTTGGGTCGGGGAGTGCTTGCAGGGCCTTCTGGAAAACCGACCGTTTTGGATTGCCGAGCAGCGCCTCAGCCGGTTGGTTGTGCAGCAAAACCTTGCCGGAAAGATCGGTGACAATCAGGCCATCGGCAACCGATTTGAGCAGGGCATCAATCCGCCGGTGTGCATCTTCTGATTCGCGTAGGGCGTGTTCCCTGGCTATCCGGGCGTTCACCAGCTCATCGACATTTTTCATAATGCCGACGACACCCATTTCGATATTACGACCCGGAACTGGTGAGCTGGAGAAGAGCACCGCGATCCTCTTTCCACTTTCGCTTTCGACATAAGTTTCCAGGTTGTTAACCCGTTTTCTCAGTAGCGCTGCGGCAAAACTTGCCTCGGCCAATAATTCTGGCGGATCCGGGAACAGATCGGCCAGCGGCTTGCCAACAATGCGACTTTCTTCACAGCCGAGCAGTTCCAGAGTGGCGTGATTGACCTGGGTGATCAGGCCACGCTGATCTGCGACCACCAGCGGATCAATAATCGATTGTTGAATCTGCTGGAGAGATTCTCGGGAATTTCGAGCCCGGGAGATATCCTGGGTCATGCTGTTAATCGCCTCACCCAGCTGTTCGAAATCACGATCCTGATACAACTCCAGGTAGTGATCGTAATCTCCAGAGCCGACTTTTTCGGCGTGCTCGATCAACAGTGAAATATTGCGGGTCAGATGTCGAACGAGACGCGTTGAGAGCCCACCACTGAGGACGGTGACCAGAACAAAGGTGAGAGCGGCAATAAGTTTCAGGTTGTTCAATTCACTGACAAAAGTCCCGTAAGGTCGGGCAGAAACGATTGTCCAGGATGCTGAGGGGACGTCGTCTGCAGCGATGAATCGATCCACACCAAGGTATTGATGACGGGATGGTTGTTCTGGCAGCGGTGTTTTCAGGGATGCAAATGTCGGAACGCCATCAACTTGCAGAACGACTTGTTTCTGATCAACAATACTCAGGAAGCCATCATCGACATGTAACAGCACCCCTTCAAGTTTCTGTAACATTTCCGCTAAAGGGATGGTGATCAGCAGGGTGCCGAGAAATTCATCACCGAAATAACCGATTTTCGTGATTGCCAGCTGCAAAGATGGTTGATCAAAGCCGGGGCTCGATTTCGCCATTTTGATCTGCACTTTGTTTGGATTCTCAAGTGATGCCAGGATGACTGGAGTCTGACGGAGATCAAAAAAATATTCGGATGGGCGACTGTTGACCAGGCGAATCGTTTCGTTTCCCTCTTTGTCCAGATAACTGATCAGCGGAAAACTGTCGCTTAGAGAACTGAAATGGCGGACAAACAGTTCTTCCAAGGGCAAGTCTCCGTATTTGTCATGAAACTTTTCCAGATCGAGAGATTCCAACTTTTGGGTCAGGTCTTGGACGTAGAAGTTTATTCTGTTTGCAGCCTCTCGCGAGGTGTGCTGCAGTTCATTTTTTTGCAGTCTGAAAATACTTGGAATAAACAACGAATAGCACAGAGCACCAAGAAAAACCGTTGTGGCTAAAACGGTCGCGCATTGCAATATCAGGAGTCTGTGGCGGATGCTCAGCATGAAGAAGTCGTCTTGTTTACTCGGACTTTGCCGGAACGGTGTTGAGTTTCTGCATCAGTTTCACAGCTTCAGGGCTTTTTAGGTAATCGAGGAACTGCTTTGTCAGTCCGGTTGGCTGTTTTTGCCAGACGATTCCGAGGGGAACTGCCAGCTTGTAACGCTCACTTAGAACATTCTCAGCAGAGGAAGGTACGCCGTCGAAATCTAGGACGGTTAACGAGTCATTCTGGAGTTGGGATTTTGGTAGATATCCAAAACTGTATTGGTATCGATTCAGGGTGTCGTAGGCCTCCGGGGTGCTGTAAATAGTCCGGCCGGCCGGTTGCTGAATCTCTTTGAGGGCTGGAATGTGTTTTTCCAAAATTATTTTAGATGAATCGCCCTCTTCACGATTCGCAACGTAGATTTTGTGATCTGGACATTCGCCGAGCTGGTTCCAGTTTTTGATCTTGCCGCGCAGAATATCGAGGAATTGTTCTTCCGAAATATTTTCGACACAAGGCGTTGGCAGGTTGGCAACGAACACCACCGGCGAATAGGCAAAAATTCGCGAGGTTAGGCCCTCTGCTTGTTCTTTTGGTTTGAGTGGTCGGGCAATGCGGGCCAGTTCAGTGCGCCCGGAAAGGAGAAGCTTGATGCCGCCACCGCTGCCGACACTGTTCGGTACAACAATTTGTGTCCCGGGGTGTTTCTTTTGAAAGTTTATCGCCAGCTGTCTTAGCAGATGTTGACTATCTCCGGTTCCGGCAATGGTGATGGTCGATGCGGAAGCGACTGTTGCCGAAAAGAACAGAAATACAATGCAGCCAAAGAATAGTTCTCGACAACAGAGCTTTTTGGCAAAATTCATGTCACGCACCTCTGGCAAAAAAGTTGGTTATTTTTAAGACTTAATAATCGCTCCATGCGGGGTCTCTGTCAAGCGAGATTTGTAAGTTTTTTAGAGATGAAGGGCTTGAAAACTTTAGGTTTTTAATCTCTGGTTCGTTAAGGGTGATTGCTACTTATCCAATCAGGATAACGGGAACAATCCAACGACCCGGGGTGGCCCATGGTTGGTAAATTGTACGCTAAGAGGTATGGCGTTCTATCGTGGTTTTTCCCCCAGTTTGTCGAAATTTATGTAAGTAGAAAGGCTGAAATCGATTCGCAAAAT
>CALZLE010000227.1 GCA_945788205.1 uncultured Desulfuromonadales bacterium | reverse complement strand
CTCCTTCAGGACATTTTTACATTACGAATTCCCTCCGGCCGCCAGGCTGGGGAAATCACATGGCTGCCCTTCCCTTTCACCTGCAACAAACTCCCTGACATCACTGCAAATTCTCCATACTGATCATTTGCCTGATCAAGCGATTCGGTCAACTGCTGCTGTCGTCGTTCCTCCGGTAATAACAGCAACTGTCGGTCGCGACGCTGCAGATTCGATAAACGAACCCCAAGCAACCGGACCGGTTGGGTCAAAAAAAGACTATCAAGAATTTTCAATGCTGCCCGATAAATCTCTTCGCTGCGGCAGATTTCTGCGGCCTGAAGTTGCTGCCGACTGAAACTGCTGAAATCAGCGTACCGAATAGTCAAAGTTACCGTACGCCCCGTCACTCCATAGCGGCGGGCTCGGCGGCCGACCATCTCGGCCAACTGCAGCAGAAAGCGGGCGATATCCTCACGCGATTCAATATCCCGTCGCAGAGTCATACTGTGACCTACCGTTTTCACCTCCGCTTCCTGTTCCGGCGACAGGACCGGAGCAGTATCGACCCCCTGCCCCATCAGCGCCAACCGCTCACCAACAATACCGAACTGCGCTTTCAACTTCGGGACCGAATAACGACCCAGCTGTCCGCAGGTAGATATCCCCATCCGGTTCAGTTTCTGTTCGGTTTTACGACCGATTCCACAAATCTCACCAATTGGCAATTCTTCGAGTAAAGCGGATATTTTATCAGGATAGATAAAGGTCAAACCATCCGGTTTCTGCATATCGGAAGCAAGTTTGGCAAGGAGTTTATTCGGCGCAACACCAACGGAGCAGGTTAACCCCAACCGGGCCTTGATCCGCGACTTGATCAGATAAGCAATCCGCTGCGCACTGCCAAAAATCCCCAACGAACCGGAGACATCGAGAAAGGCCTCATCAACGGAAAAAACCTCGACCAGCGGCGTGTAGTCCTGAAAAATCTTGATAATTTGCGAGGAGACGTGGGTGTAAAGCCGGTTATTGGCGGCAACCAGTTGTAGCTGCGGACATTTCTGCCGAGCTTCGTAAAGAGTCATCCCGGTTTTCACACCATAGGCGCGGGCCTCATAACTGCAGGTCAGAATGATGGTCCGTTGCTGACTGCCAGTCACCGCCACCGGAAGCCCACGCAAAGCCGGATTTGACTGTTGCTCAACAGCGGCGAAGAACGCATTCATATCGATATGCATGATGGTTCTTGCCATCAGAGGCTCTCGATCAATTCCAGTTGCCAGCTGCCCTCGGTGAGATTATAAACCAGTTCGTACAAGGCCCCTTCATCCGTGACATGAAAATGCAGCAGAGTTGTTTCTCCGCGCTTTTCGCGCCAGCTGTTGGTCACCTGCTGCACCCGATGCTGACGACGATTCAGTTCAAACCAGACCGGCTTGGTCCGTCCGCCCGGCCCGTGAATAACACCGACTCTGATCCCTGCTACTTGCTCCCGCATATTGGTTATTCCAGCACCCGGAGAATGCCGGTGACTTTCCCGAGGATGCGCAGTTCACCATCTTCTGTGCGCCAGTAAATCGGCTGAAGACGAGCATTTTCCGGCTGCAGGCGGATCGCATCAGATTCACGAAAAAATCGCTTGAGGGTCGCTTCGCCATCAATCATCGCCACGACAATATCACCATCCTCCGCCATTTCCTGCGGGCGGACGACCGCCAGGTCCCCCGGTGCGATCTGCGCGTCAATCATCGAATCGCCCTGTACCCGAAGCAGAAACGAACCATCCCCCCGCACCAGTGAAGCATCAACGGACAGGTAACCTTCAACATCCTCCAACGCTTCGGTCAGCGGACCGGCCTGGACAGTCCCGACCAGCGGCAACGAACGGGACAGTGCACGACCAAGCAGGACAATACTCCGAGAACTGCCACTACTGCGCCGGATGTAGCCTTTTTTTTCCAGCGCACCCAAGTGGCGGATGACTCCCAGATTGCCACGAATATTCAGATGTCCGGCAATCTCCTGCAACGAGGGGGCGTAGCCCTGCTGCTCACTATATTGAACGATAAAATCGTAGACCTGTTGTTGACGGGCGGTCAGCGCTAACATAAACTCTCCAAGCTGATAGTTACCATAGAGTAACTATCAGCTTGGAGACTGTCAAGCAGAGAGAAATTAGAATCAGAACCTGCAAACGAGAATGGGAATACCTGACTGGGACACCAATCAACCTGTCTGTAACCTTACAAAATGAGCGAAAAAACTGCTCAGAGAGTAAATGAAAACCGCGCGACGGTACGGCCCCAATGCTTATAAGGTTGTAACAGCCGAAGCTTGTTACCATTAAGGCTGGCCCGCAATCCATTGTACATGTTTTCCCATTCCGCTGCGGCGGCCTTGGCAATTAAGTCATCGTCCTTCGGGTTGGCGATATCGTTTGGCACCAGCCTCCCTTTCGCCGGTTCAAGCTCATTGAGGAAAGCTTCCCAATCGGCAATCTGATGTGTGGCAGCATCCTCCTCCAGAGCGACCAGCAGCCGATCTGCCAATGTGGGATATCCAGCCGCGACAGCCAACAGGGTGAGAGCAGCGAAGTACTCGCCCGGTTCTCCGCCAGTGCCCAGAAACCTGGACCGGGAGCCGACATGCTGAGTCGCGCGGATCAACCGGTAAGTATTCATCAGCCGTTTGGCGGCCCGGGGCGTATCAACCAGCCCACCAAGCTGTTGAGCAAATAAGACTTCCTCGCTGGTCAGATCGATCGACTTCCCCCCACTCCCCTGAGCCGCAGAGCCCTCCTGCACTTGCAACAGAGCACGGGTCGGTGCTCGCGAACCACCGGGCGAATCAGGAATCACCGCGCGATGAGTGGGGCCAGTAGACACCTCGGGGGCCGGTTCTGCGCTTGGCAAGGCCGTCCCCGGAGCGAGGCTGGAGACTAACTTGCCGTAGGCTGCGGTTTCCATTGCTGGCAGGGTCAGCGGGATTTGGAAAATCTTTTCCAGGTATTCGGTCGGCATCGCTTGCAGATAAGGATCCTTGCTCGGCTCATTGCTCAAACACAAATCTCGATACTGGTAACGCAAGCTGCGCTGCAACCAGCGGGGATCGACACCAACGACAACGATGAATAGCTCGAGAGCCAGTAACAAATGGACTGTTTCCAGAACTTCGAGCACCTTCTCCGGGGAACAGCGATCGAGATCATCTACATAGAGCACCACCCGTTCGATCTGCGGCAAACCGGAATTTTCATCTGACGCCGACTGCGCCCTGAGTTGTGCGTCGAGAAGCCGAAAATCGCGATGCAACATACCAACGACACCCAGATGTTTCTGATACCCGTCAGCACGGTCGGCAAGAAAGTCGTTGAGCCCCCTGCCTACTGCCAGAGCGTCAGCCTGAGAAGTGAGAGTCGCAATCTGCTCGTTGAGCGCAGCTATGCTTTTGGTCGACTCGCTGATCTGCTCGTTATGATCAGCCAGCAACAGATCCAGTTGCCGTTCTTGGCTGCTGCGCTTTGCCAGCAATCGCTGTTCAGCCTCAGTCACGGTTTCGATCGTAGTTGAAATTGTGGCCAAGCCCCGATTCACAGACTGAGCTGCAGGCCTGAGATATTTGGTGGCGGCCACCACCACCGAGACCACCGACCCGATCGCCGGCAACAAACCTTCGAACCAGGAACTGCTGCCAGTTGCAGCGGCATAAACCAGCAGCACCAGAGCCGCCGCGAACAGACCAACAGCAAAAGACTTATTTTCAACCTTGCGCCAAATCGCCGTGAAATATCCGGAAGCCGTGTGCAACTCTTTGGCAAGCTCGGTAAGTTGATCGACCGCAGGCGTCATACCTAAATTCTGCGATATCTCTGTCAGCCCTGCTTTAATCTGCGTATCCTTGACCAGCTCGGCGGCGACATTAAGGAGAGAGGAGCTCTCGATCGCTTTCTTCCGGGCAGTTTTTGCATTCTGCCGGACTTTTCTCAACCGCGTCTGTTCCTCTTGCAGATGCTCACGCTCTTTCTCCAGGGTTGCCCTGGCTTCCCGAAAGGTCTCCAGATTGGTGAGTAATTTCTCGCGCTCCTTCCTCTTTGGGTCGCCGCGATCGATCAACCATTGCTCGCGCTGCTCATGGTCAATCGGCTCTGGATCGGCCAAGCGTTCGAAAATTTCAACGGCAATGCTCGCCCAGAGGCTGGTATCTGCATAGTGCCAGGCATTAAAACGGATCTGCACAACGTTCTTCGGCCGGTCCTCTGGCGAGCTACTGGTCAACTCGTAAACCCGCTCCCGCATTTTCTCCATAAAGAAACTTTTCCCAGACCCCCAGGAACCGAAGAGACCAACCGCCAACGGCGGAGACACATCAGGATCCATGATAACTTCACAGAGGGCATTAACCTCCCCCTGAAAGCTGAGCTGATCATCTCCATCCGGGCGATCACTTTTATAACCGTGAGCCAACTGAATAGCTTTCAAAGCATTGCGCAGATGGCCACTCGTCGGGACAACCGCTTCATCGATCTCCAGCAACAGTGGCGCCCAGGCACCAGCTTCTTCCAATGCCTCCAGCAGCGCAGGTTCAAGTAAACCGAGCCCGGCAAGCAACAGTCGTCCGTCGATCACCTCATGCTGAGAGCCAGCCAAAGCTGACTGGTCATAGAGATTGGCCACAGAATCTCGCCAGTCCTCCCAGGCATGCACAGCGACACCTTCAGGCGGGACAAGTTGCACCTCGGCCAACCGGTGGCTCGCGTATTCGCCGTGCCTTGTTTGTATTTGCTCAGCGAGAGTAAATGCCGAAACCTCCGAGGATCCGAGGTCTTTAATAATCTCTTTAACAGTAACCGACAGCTGCGTCGGCTCTTTCTTTCTGGAAGGCTCAAGACCGAGAAACTGGCGTACTTCGGGCGACACCTCCATCGGTTTCAATTGCAGCTGCTTGAGAAACCAATCGATTGGCGTAGCCGGTTCGGGAAAATATCCTATGAGCTGCTCCACCCAGGTATTCAGAATAGCCACTAAGTGAACCGCTGGAGAAACACTGATCCGCAGGTGCGGGTGAGGATCGGAAAAGGTTCCGACCAACGGCTCATTTTTTTTTGCTCGATTAGAAACAAACACAATCGGTGGCGCAGTTTCCGGCCATTCGAGGAGCCCGGCAAGATCTCGAAACGGTTCCCACGGAAAGGGATATTTTTCCCAATCATCACCGATGCGCAGCAGACATGGATATCGATCCCCGACGTCTCGTTGCCCGAGTTCAGAGGACACGGAAGATACGATCTCCTCGACTTGCTCCTTAAGGCTCACAGGTGGTCTGCTCATGTTGCCCCCTTATGACAAGCATTCATGCTTTAACTCTTCCGGCCAAACTGTTTTTTTAAGTGTATTCAAACCTCTACCAAACCTTAATGAAAATGCAAGCCATCCTGCCTAAAATGCAGACGGACAATAAAATACGGGGAGTCTGGCCAACCGGCAAACTCCCCGCGTTTTATTTAAACTTTGATTTCAGCTAGAAAACTGTCAGTCCAAAAGCCCTTCCAGCTCCGGTTCAAAGATTCCCCAAACCCGCTTTTCCAACTGCTCGAGAAACTCCGGGCTGGTAATGTTCGGGAGCTTAATGTTCGGGTTCGGATCCTCATAGACTTCAGCTGGAACACGAAATTCCTCTTTACTGTAACCCTGGCGAAGCTCCAGCGCTAAGCCACGTAAAAAGGCGCGACGCACGGCAGCGCGCAGATCATCTGTGGAAACATCAAAATCGAACTCGCTCTTCAGACAGTCAACCACCATCTGGGTGCCGATCCCTTTGGCGATATCGAAGAACTTGCAGAGACCGATCATATCGAAACCGACGATGTGCAATTTGTCTTCGGTTATTCCCTGAACCCAGGAGTCGAGGTCCGATTTGCCTTCGCGCGTCAGCAGGCCGTAAGTCCCCATCGACATGTGTCCACCGGCAATCGCCCAAGCGTAACCGGGGTTGCTTTCTGGCTGATAAGCAGCTATCTCCAACCCTTTGACATGATAGGCATAAGAGGTTTCGCCCAGCTTCTCAGACAAACGCATCGAACCTTTCCCAATCTCCGGCAATTCCCCCTTCCCCGCTTGCACGATCAGCTCACAAATCTTTTCAAAATCACCGAAGAATGCGCCATTGAGAATCGGCTTTTCTGGATGACGCTCGTTATAAGCCAGAGCGTAAGAAATGGTGACACCGAGGGAAATGGCATCCATACCATAGTTATCGCCCAACTGAATCAGCCGGGCCGCCTGACCAGCATCGTGGATACCAACATTGGTGCCAAGCAGGTTAAGCGGCTCATAGTCAAACTTGGCGAGAAATTCTCCCTTGCTGCCATCGGCATTCTTTTCAGAGACATTGTTGTGACAAGTGATCCCACAGCGATAGCAAGCCTCCGACTTGATGTCGTACTCTTTTTCAACATTCTCCCGGAACAGCTTCTCGGGAATCGCGTTGCCTTGTGGCCGAAAGTTATTGACCGGCACGGCGTGGAATTCCTGCAAAACATCGTAAGCCGCCCAGGTACCACCGCCACCGCCGCGGCTGATCGGCTGAATACGCGCAGAACCACCGCCTTCGATGACGTTACGGTTGGCCGCTTTGACCAGCTCACTCGGTTTAGCCTGCTTGTCGCTACTCTGAGCGACCAGCGCGAGGATATTTTTATAGCCCATCAAGCTCCCCATGCCACCGCGACCAGCGAAACGGCACTTATCCTCTTTTGATTTCAGTTGATTCTCGGTGGAAAGAGCCACAGCCCCCATATAATTATTCTGCCAATTCTCTCCGGCCGGGCCGATAGCGGCAAAGTGGGCATCGGGATAGTCTTTTTGCAGGGACATGATTTTATCGTGGGTCGATAACCCAAGCAGGTGATCGGCTGATTTCAGCTGAACTTGCGGGCCAACTGCAGATTCTTTGATAACAACGTAAACCGGCTGCGCGGAGCGATTCTCAAAAATCAGTTCATCCAACCCGGTCCATTTGAATTTAGCCCCAAACTTACCGCTGCCGGTTGACCACATGGCGGCGGGCAGACCTACTTTTGAGCCCTTGATTGGGCTGTAACCGGAAAAATAAGTCCGCATCCCGGTCATCGCCGTCGAACCCGTGAGCAGGCCGGTATTAACAATCAAAGGGTTCTCGTCGCAGTAGGCGCTATCGATCTGACGTTGTGCCAAATCCTGAAAGGAACGGCCGAAGCCCCCCAGAACATCTTCCAAGTTGCGACATGGCACATCGCTGAAACTCATTTCACCCGTCTGTAAATCAATTGTGCATTGTTTATAAAAGACTGCGGAAGGATTTGTAGCAGGATCGGTCGTCGCAAATTTCATGATATCTCTCCCTGATCATTTCAAATCAAACAATTAACGAATAACATATCAGCCACCATCGAGAACCGGCAGAATTGTCAAACTATCCCCATCTTGCAGAATCGCCTCAAACTCGGCGTGTATTCCGTTGATTAACGCAAACCCGAGAATCTGTTCCGACAACTGCAAACCATCGATAACTTCACGGACAGACGTCCCGGCCCGATACTCCCGAACCTCTTCCCTAAAACGATCAACCCGAAAAGCTCCGACCAGTTTGACATTGATTTTCATTCGAACAACCCACTCTCTCGCACACAGCAACATCGAAAGCATAACAAAAAAACGGACAGCAGGAAAATCCTAACTGTCCGTTTTTATGAATGGTACCCCGAGCGAGATGAATCTGGACACTAGGAAGACGGCCTAAATATCTAACCCAATTCAATTCATAGTCGAGGGATAACAAATCACTTACTATTTCTTTATTTTCGGTCCGTTAAAATGGATTGGTCCAATTATGGACCAGCAATACGCTTTTCTCGCAACTTACTATCTATAAAACACCAAAAGGCCACGCTCACCATATCGTGGCCTTTTCTTATATTGCTCTACCTTTAGCACAATCCAAGTAACTGACTTTTTGATCACGTATCTTTAAGTGCGTACCCCACTCCTCGAACAGTGCGGATCAGCTTTGTTTCGTAGTTTTGATCCACTTTCTTGCGCAGATAGTTTATGTAGACGTCGATTATGTTGGTGAAAGAGTCGAAGGTATAATCCCAGACGTGTTCAGCAATCATTGTCCGCGTTAAAACCTGATTGGGGTTCAGCATGAAATATTCCAGAAGACCATACTCTTTAGATGTCAGGTCAAGCTCATTGTCAGACCGCCAGACCTTGTGGCTAACGGGGTCAAGTCGAAGATCAGCAAAAATGATTTCAGCTCCTCGATCCTGATTTTTGCGTCTTATCAAGGCATGGCAACGTGCAACGAGTTCAGCAAACGCAAAGGGTTTGGTTAGGTAACCGTCACTGCCAGAGTCAAGTCCTGTAACAATGTCATCCACGGTATCTTTTGCGGTCAAACAGAGAATCGGAGTAGAAATGCCTGCCTCACGAATATCTTTGGTGGCAGTGATACCATCCTTTTTAGGCATCATGATGTCCATCAGGATCAAATCGTAGGTAGAACTTGTGGCCTTGAGGACACCTTCTTCACCGTCATGCGCCAAATCGACACTGAATCCTTCCTCCT
>CALZLE010000226.1 GCA_945788205.1 uncultured Desulfuromonadales bacterium | reverse complement strand
TCATCGAGTCGGTGCGTCAGATGATCGACGAGGCGATCGACAGTATGGTCGCTTTTTTAAAGAATAAGCTCGGGCTGGGGGGAGAGGAAGAGGCGGAAGAAGAGTAGGAAGACGTAGCCGAAACTTCTCATAAAAACATAGTTCAGCAGGCACTGACAGAAATTGACGAAACGCCGGAAAGAGAGAACAGTTCAGAAACAATCGACCACAAAAAGCAGATCGCGGAGCAAATCATCGAGGAGAAATCGCCACAATTAGAAAAGGGACTAAAGTTTACGATAAAATTATTGAATGAAACTGAGGCTTTGAATAAAGGGAATTTAGTTTGGGAAGCGAGAATTTCGCCTAACGACGCCGTTGAGGAACGTGCAGAAAAGCTTGACCCGCCATACGAAATTGATACTGGCCGGCCCGGAGATATTCAACCAGATGATTTGGCCAAGGGGGCGCCGATGGGAAGCCTGGAAACTCCACCGACCAATGAAAAAATCTCTTACGTCGCTAATGTTCCTATGACAACAGACAAAAGTCCGGAAAAACTTGCTGAGAAGTATGGGACTCAGGGGTTCAAAGGCGGGCATGAAGAAGCCAAGCGTCGGTTTAGCCTGGTTGTTGGAATAAATGCTTATGAGAGGTTAGATGAACAAAGCACGGAAGGTGTAACTCGTGCAGTGGGTAATGTTTCTTGGGGGAATGACCTGTATCCGCTGCGAGTGTTCGGTTTCATCTGGCAACCGCATTGGCGGAAGAAAGGAGCCGCTGCGGTAAAGATAGATGAAGTGCGCGAGAAATATTTCAACAGGCAAGCAGACAAAGAGGCGATTAATCTTTGGGAGAAGCAGCAGGCGACTCAGCAATCGGTCATTCCATATGGCAAGATTCGCGACCGAATTCAAAACAGTCGCTACTCGAAAGATTTCGTCGATGATCTAAAGAGCCACAGCGACAATGTCTACATCCATGTTGGTGACGCCGATGTGGTGAGCCTGAATGCTCCACCAGAAGGGGTCCCGCAGATTATTGATGTGGATGGGCCGGTATTGGCGCTTTTCTCTAGGTATGATGCTATTTTAGAGGAAACAAAAACAGCAGGCGAATATGCGACAATCGCTAGCGGCGGTTATGATTTCCGACTGGCCAATCAGGGTGGTGATGTTCCAGATAAAAACGCACTGACCGCTCTGGCGAGCCGGCTTGATTTAGCTATTCGGACAGCCATGGCAAGCGTCGAACCGAGCTCTGTCTATTTCCCCGAACCGAATACGATCATCAAGGTGCAAGATGATGCGAATTCCATCCGCGCCTCTTTCGGAACAACCTCGCAAGAGAGTCAGGCGGTCGTCCGCAATGTACTGGACAGCCGAGGAGGGATTCGCAATGTCCCCATGGTTTTCGACATTCGTGCTGTCGTTGCCACTGGCAGTGAACGTTTCCTTTTGGGCGATGGGACTGACGTCGAGACGGAGTTTGCCCGCGGCAATTTTGAAAACCTGACCGAACAGCATATCCGGCAACTCTTTAATGTCACCCAATCCCATGCCAGTAGCGATACTTGGGACAAGCAAATACAATTTGCGTATCCCAATGTTGATATGAATCAATTAGCAGAACTCCGTAGAACGCTTTTCCCGAATGAGAGGTTTGAATATGATCCAGCAAGACTTCGTGCTCAATTGCCAGGATTTACTCCATCATTCGATAATGACGACGCTGAAATGACTATGGCAGAGAGTTTAGGTCCTGATTCGATAGGGCTAGCTATAATTGAAATTGCCAAGGCAACCGCAAATGAAATTAGGGACTTTCTATTATTGATTCTCGATGATGCAGAATAGTTTTTTGTAACGGAGACTTGAGTAGATTCAGCCAAGACATGGATAGTGAATTAAGACGTGGCCACTCTAAAATGAATAAAATAGATTACGCAAATAAATATAACGTTTCGAATGCTCTGAATCTTCATCATTCACTGGATTTTCTTGGGAAGGTGCTTGAGGCTTGTATTCGCCTTCGCTTAAGAAAGAATGCGAGCACGGCTGACGATAACAGCTCATTTGATTTGGGTTTCTTTGACGACGGCTCGGCGCTTGGGTCTTTTATCGGTTCGGTCAAGCCCACTTTCGAGGAGTCTGTCATTCTTCTGCTCGCCCTGACTCCACATGTCCGGCCCGACTTCCTCGACAGGGTCATCAAGGAAGCGCTTCCGGAGGCTGGTGATTTTCCCGAAATCGGCGGTGTGCGGGATAAAGAAAACCGGGGCTTTCTGCCCACTGGCGAGACGGCTCTTTTCCTGCTGGCCGGCGACGATCTGAGCAGGCGGTTTAAGGTGCAGCGCCTGTTGACTGGTGACCATTGGTTTGCGCAGGAAAATATCCTCTCCCTCGAACCGGCCAAACAAGGGCAGCCCTTCTGGAGCGGCCGGCTGCTGCTCAATCGCGACTATATCGAGTTGTTCACCCTCGGTCGCATCTCCGCGCCATCCTTCAACGTCGATTTCCCGGCCCAAGAGATCAGCACCGAGTTGAACTGGGACGATCTGGTCCTCAGCGCGGAGGTGTTGGCGCAGATCGAGGATATTAAGGGCTGGATCGAGCACAACGCCGTCCTGCTTAACGAGCTGGGGATGGCGAAAAAGCTCAAGCCAGG
>CALZLE010000225.1 GCA_945788205.1 uncultured Desulfuromonadales bacterium | reverse complement strand
TCTTCTTCATTCTGGTCAAACGAAAGTACTCGTTATCGGCCATCAGCCGTATTAAGGACACAGCTACAATGTAAAAACCAAATAGCGCCTTAACAATATCTAGTTCCACAGCAGCCTCCAATCAAACATCGTTATAATAATTCTAACAGATCGGATTTTGCTTTGCAACCTACTGTTTTTTCGTCAATTTGTTAATAAATACCCAATACGTAAAAAGGGGCAGCAGAAAACTGCCACCCCTTCTCAAATAACATTTCAACAGCGATAGGAATCAGTTTTCAGCCATGAAATAATCCTCGTAAAAATCCTCAAGCATTTTAAGGTGCTTGGTCTCATCCGCAAGCAGGCGCTCAAAAAGCTCAGCGTTTGGCGCACCCTCACAACCCGACATCAGCCGTTGATAAAAATCTACCGCACCCTTTTCCAGATAAATAGCATAGGCTACAGCAGTTCTGGCATCAGATCCCGGCTTGATTTCTTTTTGATCTAAAACATAATTCAGGTTCATCGTCGGCACAGGCTTACGCATCTCAGCTGTGCTTTTATCATGCCCTTCTAGCAAAGCCATTTCGATCTTGAATTTATGTTTCAGCTCTTCCGCGGCAGCATCACGCAGCAAAACCTTAGCCTGTCGGTCAGATACCATTTGAATTGCGTTCAAGTAATTACGAAACCCTTCTTCTTCCATCTCAATCGCTTTTTCAAGGGCAGCTTCGTAGGTATAACAAACACCTTCTTCGATTTCGACACTCATGTTAAATTCTCCCATTCACTAAACTGATCAATAAATAACGATATAATCGTGCGCTGTCGCAATCTTTGAGATTTCCAGGACATCTTCAATCTCATAGCTGTTGCCATCAAGCACGAACGTATAGCCCCCTTCGGGCTTTTCCTCAGCCAAACTAATCAGATATTCAAAACTTGCAGTTTTAATAGTTTCCATCTATGCCCTCTTAATCATACTGAAAATCTAAAAAATATTACCATATTATTGTCCACAAAGTCACTCACCAATGATTTTCACCAAGACCCGTTTACGCCGACGACCGTCAAATTCACCATAAAAAATTTGTTCCCATGGACCAAAATCAAGCTGACCGTTCGTTATAGCGACAACGACCTCCCGACCCATAACTGTGCGCTTCAAGTGCGCATCGCCATTATCTTCTCCAGTATTGTTATGCTGATAGTGACTGAGGGGCTCGTGCGGTGCCAGCTCTTCAAGCCAGCGCTCAAAATCATTGTGCAGACCACGCTCGTCATCGTTGATAAAGACTGATGCGGTAATGTGCATGGCATTGCAGAGCAGCATCCCTTCCTGGACGCCACTCTCTCGTAAGCACTTTTCAATCTCCGGGGTGATATTTCTGAATTCCCGGCGTGTCGGGATATCGAACCAAAGTTCTTTGCGAAAAGATTTCATAGCATAATCCTTTTTAACATCGGAGAATCGTCCATGATTACAAGTAGCTACACATAATAATTCGTTAAAACATAAGCTTATAGGTTAATAGTTATTGACTCACAAAAACAGTTTCTATATAAAACACGCTGCCCAGCCACGCAATACGATTAAACAGGGCACATACTACTTATGATTAATACACCACTAAAAAGCATACTCTTTTTTTGCTGCATGTTCTCGCTGCTACTCGCCAGTTGCTCTGACAGCGCGGCACCGATCTATCAAGGATCGGATATCCAAATATTGAAACCTTTCCTTGCTGACGAGCTGGAGGAGGAATTCAAACGCTACAGTTATAACCTTGAAGAACTCGATCATGGCGTCCCACCGCTGATTCTGCAAACCATGCCGAAGGACCTGCCTGACATTTCATCCAGCAAGCGTAAAAAACAGATTTTCTTCCAATCCCTGCTACCGATGGTCCTATTGGCCAACAATGAAATCCGTCGCGAGCGTGAGCAAATTTTAAAAATACAAAAGATTGTCGCTAAGGGGTCTTCACTGGATGACAATCAAATGCGCGAACTTACTGACATGGCCAAACGCTACAAAATAAAAAGCGCAACGCTGACTTCGGATCAGTCTTTCAAAGAGCTGCTTTTGCGGGTTGACATCATCCCTGCTGAATTGGCGCTGGCGCAAGCCGCCAACGAATCAGCATGGGGGACTTCACGCTTTTGCCAACAAGCGAATAACCTGTTCGGCGAGTGGACCTTTCAACCTGGTACCGGCCTCATTCCCGAGGGACGTCCCGAGGGTGCGACCTACGAGGTTCGGCGCTTTGAGAACGTGTACGAATCGATCCGCTCTTATCTGCAGAACCTGAACAGTCACTTCGCCTACAAGGAGCTGCGCCAGATCCGTGCTGAAGCGAGAGCTGCCAATCAGCCCCTCGATGGATCACAATTGGCGGAAGGCCTGTTTCGTTATTCAATCCGCGGCGATGATTACGTTAAAGATCTTCAGTCGCTAATCCGACTCAACCGTCTTGACCGCTTTGCTGCCGTAAACCTTCGCGTCCGCGGCTAAATCCTTTTCTTTCTTTTCCGGCTTCAATTCCAACGCCGGAGACTTAGCATTCAACCAGAGATGACTGTACCAGTGCCAGCCACCCTTTTTGCCCGGCACGGTTAATGTGTATTTATTGCGCCGACTGCTCAGTGGCTGTTCCGCAGTGACCCGATACCAACCATCCTGCCCAGCTACGGCTTCGACATTGCAGCTATTCTCCCCCTGAACGAAACAATTGACCCGTCGCATATCTACGCCGGTAGTATCAATCTTAAGCAACAACTCCGGCGGATTGTCGATCACGACTGAGCTGAACGGGACCTCCTGCTCAATGACCAGCGGTTTCATCTTCAACTTGCTGACAAATCCCTCCAGTGTCGCGTAAGGGCCACCCATCGGAAAACGAGGCAAGGTGAACAAGTCATGCTCAGAGTGCACAACGCCAGACTGTTGAGCAAATGCAGCGGTAAAACCAAGCTGCTTGACGATATCAACCACTTCTTGCGAGTACTCACCATACGGATAGACAAACAACGTCGGCTTGAAATCGAGCTGCTTTTCAAACTGTCGCTGCGCTTTTTGTATATCTTCAATAATTCTTTCACGCCAGGCAGGAAATTCTTCGCCAGCATTTTTTTCAACCAGGTAAGCATGAGTTGCGGTGTGATTACCAATCTCCACGCCTTCGTCTTGTAGTGACTTGATATCTGCCCACCCCAGATAGCCGTGCGAACCGACAGCATCGGTGTTGATAAACAGCGAAACCGGGTAATTATATGCACGCAGCAGAGGCATACCGACCTCCACAAAGGAGGTGAAGGCGTCGTCGACACACAGAGCAGCAGCTTTCACCGGCAACGCTTCTCCTGAAGTCATACGCCGAACAACTTCTCCAAGCGACAGAACCTGATAATTGTTTTCTTTGAGATAGTCGAGTTGCTGCGTAAATATCTCAGCAGAGATATTGGTTGAAGGGTAACGACTCTCATCAAATCGATGATAAATGAAGACATTCACCTGCCCTGCCGCTTCGACTGGACCGGGCAGAGAAAACAGAACGACAAACAACAGCAAAGAAAATATTCTGAACATATGAATACCAATCAGTTACGGGAGGATCTGACTTTGTTACGCAGATAGCGACGAACCGTGTTGCGGGCTTTCGGGGTGACTGCCCACTCAAGCCATTTTGGCAGGACTTCCGGCGTTTCTGAGGTATCGATGGAAACCTGATCACCATCCAACAGGCGGGTTTTCAATTGTCGGGTACGACCATTAATCTGTCCTCTTCGGGCGTGCAAACCGAGGGATTCGTGAATTTCAAAAGCAAAATCGAGCACGCTGCTCCCTTCCGGAAGGGTCCGACTTTCACCACGCGGTGTGTAAACCTGGATTGTCGCGGAAGCAAGTTTGAGCGATTCCGTATCAAAAGCCGATTCGCCATCGAGCAATGACTTCATCAGTGAGCGGAAGTTGTCGTGCCGAAACTTGAAGCCTGGAGCTAAAACACCTGAATGATTAAAACGGGCGAGCTTTCGGGTGGTGATCTCAACACGCATCCGCTGTTCCCCAACCTGCACAGTCGTTTTTAAGGCCTGATAGCCATGCTTTGAAGTCAGGTTGAGATGATCACGTAACTTGCCCGGTATCGGTGGGAACATTCCGTGCAGCAAGCCGAGGAAGACGTATGCATCCATCATCCGGTCGACCTGCACTTCCAGAGTATAAAGTGTCACGAAACCGCGCGGCATCGCCTGTACGGCTGCAATCGAGAAAGGCCGCCAGCGATCTTTTAGCTGCACCGATAGTTTCTGCTGTTCGCAAGCTCCAATGATTTTGGCGCGCGTTTTACGCAGATAATCGAGGGTTGCTTCTTTTAGCAGCTCAATCTTCTGATTGTATTTTTCGCCCCGTTTTGGATAAAGCAGATTATAAGACAGTGATTCCAATTGAGTCGCAACGTAGCCCATCCCCAAGTGCTGGGCTAAAGGCACATAAATCATACGAGTCTCTTCGGCAATCAAACTTTGCTTATGTGGAGGCAAAGCATCAATGGTTAAGAGATTGTCAATCCGATCCCAAAATTTGAGGCAGAGCACGCGAATATCGTCGATTGCAACCAATACTGTTTTGCGATAAGTCTCTTTCTTTAACTCTTCACGACTTTTCGCCTCAGAGGTTACCTTCGTCAAACCATCAACCAGATGTGCAACCTCACTGCCGTATTTTTTCTCTACATCCTCCAGCGTGACCGGTGTGTCCTCAACAACATCGTGCAATAGAGCCGCCATAACTGAAGAAAAATCCATCCAGTGACGAGCCGCTAAATGGGTCACCCGCAAGGGGTGAAAAATGTACGGTTCGCCAGATTTGCGAACCTGTCCCTTGTGGGAAGCGCGCGCATCATTCAGAGCCTGTTCCACTTGGCTCAATTCTCGATCGAGGTCCTCCTCAGAAAGACTGGCACCATAATGGGTGACCAATAATTCCATGACCTCGTTGATCATGCGCTGTTCTGTTTTTTCGTCAAACTTCATCATTTGATATTTTCTAAAACCGTTTAGCGATTAACCGGGAGGCCAGCTCAAATCGCGGCCACCAAGCAGATGAAAGTGCAGATGCCAGACAACCTGACCCCCTGCTTCATTGCAGTTATTGACAATCCGGAAACCATCCTGAGCAAAACCGAGATCGTTCGCAAGCTTTCCCGCCACCTGATAAATGCGTCCGATGAGTTGATTGTCGGCGGTGGTCAGGTCGAGTGTGGTCCGAATATGCTTACGCGGTACAATCAGAATATGATGTGGTGCCTGCGGGGAAATATCCTCAAACGCAATCAGATCCTCATCTTCATAGCGGATCGTAGCGGGGATTTCGCCTGTTGAGATTTTGCAGAAAAGACAGTCAGTTGCCATAGTTGTTCTCCTTTCTGAGTTATCATCAACCACGAGAGTGGAACTCGGGATAGTAGCAAACATTTTCACTGCAGCCTATCCCAAAATGTCGCTGATGGGCAGACAAAGCCTCCTTTTGATACTCTGAAAAAGAGGGAGCGCTTTCAGCCAAAGTGAGAAATTCACCGGCCAATTGCAGGTTTTTCACCTTTCGCAGCAATGGAGCCCCCCGGCCAACCAACTTTAGCCCAGCAACTCCAGCTTTTAGCAGCGCAGGAATAGCACACAAACCACAACCATGACGCCGATCAGTCTGCGACCAACTTTGCTGTTTGCTGATCGCCTCTTTTAATGCGGTGCTCTCTTTATCAACAGGTTCGATACAATACTCAATTTCACAGGGCCAAACTTTGTCATGACTGGAGTGATGAAAGGTGCAAAAACCTTCCGTGTTTGGACACTTACCAACCAACAAAAAAGCATCAATATCGACATCAGGAACCTGCCGAATAATTGCTTCCATCTCGGCAACGTTGAGGTGCCGAGGCAAAATAACCCGATCAATTCCCTGCTGTTGATAAAAATGGATCGCAGCAGAGTTTCCAAGGTGGGCCAGGGTGCTGGCATGAAAGAGCAGTGCGGGAAACTGTGCTTTGAGGACTCTCAACAGGCCAAGGTCTGCCAAAATAACGCTATTAACCCCCGCAGAAACAGCTTCTGCGACATAATCGATCAACAGCGGTAATTGTGAGTCTGAGTAAAAGGGAGAGTTGAGCGTCAAGGCAAAATCGCGCTGATGCTCTCGACAGACGGAAACGATCTGCTCTAAATCGGTAAAAGAATCGATCTGAGCTCCTGCAAAGGTGCGCTGATTGATAGATGCCAGCAGTCCGAAGCGCTGTTGCCACGCCGCAGGGATATAGCCTCCGTACAGTTCATCAGCACCTGCTTGAAGCAATGGCTCAACTTCGCTGCGATGATCAATCGGAGAAATCAGCTTCATCGGCCCTCGACTTCCTTGCGCTGTTTCCACATGGTTTTTCTCCGATAGTCCCACCACTCACCATCAACTTCAGCGTTCAGAGTTTCTCCGACAATTAAAAAGGTCAAGGCTGGTTTTTTGGTTGGATCATCAAGATAAAAATAATCAAAACCATCACATGCCGCGACAATTGTGTCGAGGGTTGCCACGAGGATGACCTCGTCCGGCAAATCAAGTCGGTGCAAGAGTGCAATCGGCACATCTTTGCCGTATCCTCGTCTTAACTTTGCTGCCAAATCTGCCAGGGGCATATTATTCATATAAATCAACAAGGATGCACCGGGGGCAGCAAAATCTTCAATTTGAGGGCTACCCTCCCCGTCTCCCAAGGTTTTTGGGGAGAGAATCAAGGCACGGTTGCAAACCGATGGCAAATCTAAGGTCCGCTTTAACTTGGCTGATGCGGCATTTGCAACCCCAACACCCGCGATGACCTCCGCCCGCTCAGCAAAATAATCGATAATTCCCTGAAAAGGGGAATAAAAAGTCAGATCACCCGGAATCAAAAATGCAACATTTGCCGTTTCCAGCTGCTTCTCAATCAGTTCCAGCAGTTCAGCAAAATCATAATCGAAGGGAATCAAAACCTGCTTACCCTGCAGGCGGCTGGCAAAGGTCTGATCATACGGTAAAGGGAGAAAAACAGTCTCTGCACACTCTAACGCTTCTGCTCCCTGCAGAGTGAGCATTTGCGGATCACCCGGCCCGGCACCAATGAAAAAAACGTGGTTCATTCTGATTTACCTTTACGTAAGTAGAGCAGAAACTCCCGGTTCCCCTTTGGCCCGAGAATCGGGCTTTCTTCCACCCCGAGAACAGCACATCCCAGTTCAACGGCAAGCCGCTCAATGTTTTCGACAACCTGAAGATGGAGCTGCGGGTCTTTAACCACTCCTCCCTTGCCAACTTGTCCTTTGCCGACTTCAAACTGAGGCTTGATTAAAGCGATTATTTCAGCAACAGGCGAAAGTAATGGCAGAGTACTGGGGAGAACCTTTGACAACGAGATAAAAGAGGCGTCGATGACCGCCAGAGTTGGCAATGGATCGAACCTATCGACGGTCATAGAGCGAATATTGCATCGCTCCATATTAACGACCCGCTGATCTTCTCGCAGTTTCCACGCTAGCTGGCCGTAGCCAACATCGACGGCATAAACTTTTTCCACGCCGTTTTGCAACAGACAGTCAGTAAATCCGCCGGTAGATGCGCCAACATCGATAGCAATCCGCCCCTGTACTTCAACCGGGAAGCAAGCAAGAGCTTTTTCTAGCTTCAAGCCTCCGCGCGACACATATGCCAGGTCTTCGCCTTTCAGCCTGACACTTGCCTCTACATCAATTCGAGCCCCTGCCTTATCAACCCGATGATCATCGACAACGACCTTGCCGGCAAGAATAAGAGCGCTGGCCCGTTCCCGGGATGCTGCCAAGCCAAGATTCACCAATAGTTTGTCAAGCCGCTCTTTCATCTGTACCTTCACTCTAAGACTTACTAACAAGCTAACATAGTTGAAATTCTTGTGACAAACTGATCGACAGTTCACCACAAAAAAAGGGAGGCCCAAGGCCTCCCCTTTATCTCTACAGTCAAAACTACCTAACCTACAAAGTTTTCACGATTCTCTGCGAAAACCTGCTCGACCTCTTCAATCGCTTCCAAAACATCATCATCTTCCAACTCAAGAGCAATAGCACCCCGACTGACCACGACATCAATTGAGTCGTTGGGCTCGCGCTGGCCGATCCCGAGTTTGGCGCAAATCCTATCGGAGAGGTTAACTGTCGCCGTCAAACGGAAGAGATCACGGCTATCTTCATCCGACTCTTCCTCAACCGGAACCTCCAGATCGTTGTGATGCAAAGTCGTCATCACCATTGAACGACTAAAATTCCACTTGTCGAGGACCGCAGCACCGACTATCGCATGTGCGTAAGGAAAATAGTTCCCCTCCAAAGAGGTGTAGGTCCCTTCACCCGCATAAACAGCTTCAGCCAGAGCCTGATAACTTTCGCCATCACTATAATTCATAATGACCTTGCCGAGGTGACGGAACAGACCGGCCAAAAACGCCTCTTCTGGGTCAGCGCTAGAAAACCTACGCGCCAGAATTCGACAACCGATTGCACAGCCAATCGAATCTTCCCAAAGAAGCTTTTCCAGCAGGCCGTACGATTTGTTCATTCCTTCAAGGCTCGCTGCGAGGACCAGGCTCCTCAAGGTCCGCTCACCAACCACAGCAATTGCGTGATCAAGGGTCTTTATTTCACGAGACATGCTGTAAAAAGCTGAGTTTGCAACCTTCAAAAGGCGGGCAGACACTGCAGGATCACTGGAAACAGCTTCACCCAGTTGAGCATAGTTAACGTTTGGGTCGCCGAGCAATTGAAGGACTCTTGCTGCAACAGCGGGCATGGGTGGCAAATCGCCGATGGTGCGCACAACAGATTGAAAATCAGTAGACATCTAACCTTCTCCCTATTAATTTATGGACGGTTATTAATCATAACAGATTACGAACAAGCCGACAGCAGAATACTCCAGAAAGTAAATTATTTATCATGGTTGCAGCTTACAGGCAAAGGCGACAAGAAAATGTTCAACCAATTTTTGCTTGAAGTCTGTCATGTTGACAGAAAGATTCAGTTCTCGAGAAACAGAGGTGACCTTCTCTTGCGGCCGGCCACAAGGAACGATTAAGTTAAAAGTACTCAAATCGTTATTGACATTGATAGCTACCCCGTGTGAGGTGACCCATTTTTTAACCGCAATCCCAAAGCTGCAGATTTTCCTTCCCTCAACCCAGACACCGGGCTCACCCTCCTTCAAATCCCCCTGTAATCCAAACTCCTTCAACACGGCAACAACAACACCAAGAAAAGTATTGGCAAACCAGCGCAAATCCTTAATTTTTAACTCCACAATGGGATAGACAACTAACTGCCCTGGCTCGTGTGCCGTAGCCAGTCCTCCCCGATTTATCTCCTGAAGGCCGACATTAACAGAACTAAAATCTTTTGCGGGCAAACGCAAATCATCATTTGAAGCACGGCGACCCAGCGTTACGACAGGCGGATGCTCAACTAACACCAGTGTGTCCCCTCGCAACCCCTGTTGAAGCTCAGAAACAAGCTGTTCCTGGCGTGAAAAAGCTTCTTCGTAGGCGAGCGATCCCCAATCCTCTAGCAATATAGAGGTCTGAACGAGTAAAGCGGATTTCATTGTGCCTCTGTAGTCAAAAGCAAAAAGGAGTCACACCGTAGCGCAACTCCTGAAAAAACTGGTGGGCGGTACTGGGATCGAACCCTTATTATGTAAAAAAGTTTGCCCAACACCACACACACCCTACCTAATTAGTTATGAATTCAACTCTGTTAAAGATTTATTTTTTAGTAGCTTATATAGCTTTTCAGGATTTTATCAGTTCACCTTCAATCACAATCAAAAGCATGCAGTCACCTGCACATTGTAGAAGTGGGATATTTTTTCAGGTCTTCGTAGTTTAATGTGAAAAGGTCAGTCTCTCTCAGGTCGATACTCAATCCACATTTTTGATAACTCACCCCTTACTACAATATCTCTTTCTTTTTGGCTAGGATAGCACATTTAAGGGATATCCTTTGCCCTGTTAAAATTTAAAAGGCCTATTCCTTGATGGAATCGGCCTTAGATATCTGGTGGGCGCAGCTGGGATTGAACCAGCGACCCCTGCCGTGTGAAGGCAGTGCTCTCCCACTGAGCTATGCGCCCCAAGGGTGATCTTATATAGCAATCTGCAGGCGACCTGTCAATGCGTTTAATGACTGAAAACGGCTACAAAAATTGATGTAAAACCACTACCAATCATGAAACAAAATC
>CALZLE010000224.1 GCA_945788205.1 uncultured Desulfuromonadales bacterium | reverse complement strand
AGCGGATCACAAACAAAAAATTATTCTTTTGCAGAGATTGAACTGCTGAAATCGGACAAGAACTGCCCCAAAGCAGTCCAGAAAGATCTGGGTGTCACCGAATAAAACCGACGTATCAAAAAAATGAGGCCGCCTTAAAAGCAAGCGGCCTCAATGAACAGCATATCAACCACGACAGAACCGTTGAGGACCCGTTAACAACAGTCCTGCCGCAACGGAAATGCTGGAAATTACCAATCAAAATGAAACACAACCCGAGGGATTCCGAGCAACAGACCCGGATTTACATAAACACCGGATTTCGCATAGGCGCGGTGACGACTTTCGTAGGCAGGGCGATGGTGTTTGCGGGCATAATGTTGACGCTCTCGACGGTGCTCACGCTTGTGTTTTTTGAAGTGACGCTTTGCCCGACGCTCCCATTTATGATCTCGGTTGTGCCGATAATGATCTGAATCGTGCCGATCCTTTACCCAGCCTTTCGTCTGGCGGGGACCATCTTTGTGGCGATCTCCACCGTGGGCTGTTGCTAACATCGGAGTGGCCAGAAAAATCAGTCCAGTAATCAGAATCGCTAATGTCGTTTTCATATCGTCCTCCTTTTTGAGTGACTGTCAAAACGTCTCTTGCCTGTGACTCAACTCTACTCAATTCAAACGATCGTTTCATTCGACATCGAGTTAAATACACCCTGATGTCGGGATGAAATTATGTATAATCAGTAAGTTAACGACTCCAATATCGTGTCAATAATTGTGGTAAATCTGAAAGAATCCCTCCCCTTAGCGCAGCGATGAGCAATATCGAAAGAATTTTATGTTGTTTTCAGTGGGAATATCGCACCGCGTAGCGGGGATCGGTCATAGGGAGTGGAGCAGGCTTCTGATCGTGTACTTGGATGTTTAACGCTTCTTCTTTGATCTAAGACGACCAAGGGCTGCCCAAACGGACAGCCCTTGGTCTTTAAATCTGCATTGAGTCAATCAGTCTAGCGTATTCAACGGAAGTGAGAAGAACGGCAGGTTCAAACGATCGGTACGAATACGAGCTTTTTGCAGCGGGCCACGCAAGGTGCTGTTCTGCTGGCTATCAACAATGTAGTAGTAACCCTCTGTCACACCATGAAACATTTCCAGAGCAATCAGATCAACCTGCATCCCCCCGACACCGGGCCAGATGATCTCTGGAGTGCTGATACCGAGGGAATCCTGATCGGTGCCGATGGCATTGAAAAAGAAATGGACTTGATAATCAGCCTCTTCAAGGTCTTCAACCAGCCGGCAGCTGTATTTTTTCATCAGCTCCAACTTCAAACGCTGCTTGGCATAAGCCAACAATGATGATTGCTCAGCCATATGCGCCTCGGGGTAAACCGGCTGCTCAATAAAGTAGGCTTGAAGAAATACCGATTTGTCCTGCAATACGGTAAAATCCCCTTCGGGCAAAGCCTTGACTAACTTATCCAAACTCTGAGTCACTAGCCTCTGCTCGGTCACGCTGGCATAATGATCATTCAGACCACGGGTCGAACAACCGCCAATCAACAACGTAACAACCAAAATAATAAATAACCTGCTCATTATTCTTGTCCCTCCAGGCGGAGAATATAATCCCACTCGTCCTTCGCCACCGGCATGATTGATAAGCGATTCCCTTTTCGTACCAGCGGCATATTTTCCAACAGTTCCTGCGCTTTCAATTCTGCCAGCGAAAGCACCCGCCGGGTGTGACGAGTATATTTGATATCGACCATAAACCAGCGCGGCTTCTCCGGCGAGCTTTTCGGATCGAAATATTTACTCTCTGGGTCGAAGGCGGTGTGATCCGGATAACTCTCCCGCACCACTTCCATCAAACCAACGATCCCCGGGGTATCGCAATTTGAGTGGTAGAAAAAAACCTGATCGCCAAGCTTCATCTGGTCCCGCATCATGTTGCGCGCCTGATAATTGCGCACCCCATCCCAATGCTCGGTCTGCTGCGGCATTTTTTCCAGATCATCAATGCTAAATGCGTTCGGTTCTGATTTCATCAACCAATAATTCATCTATCACTCCATCAAGAAACAAAATTACGTTTAACATGAGTCGTCTACGGCCAACAAATAATCTAGCTATATATTTCTAGAAGACAACTCTTTTGTTTCGCCTTTCGGCAGTCCCGAGAACAGCTCACTAGAGTACTCAAAGGTGCATACTACCTACATTAAAGGGAAGAGACTGTGGCATTGTTGAGGTTATCTGCTATTTTTTAGACTAGAGCTTTTTCTGGAAACAAGGATTCCCTATTTTGAGTTTTGTCTCCAAACTCACGTTGCATTCCGTATTTCTGGCCGCTCTCTTACTTCTCTTCGGAGCGACATCTTGCTTTGCCGAAAAACTGAGCCTGCAACTCCCCTGGCACCATCAATTTCAATTTGCTGGTTACTATATGGCAAAAGAGCTGGGCTACTACAGGGATGCAGGCCTCGATGTTGAAATCAACTCTGTCAAACAAAAACACAACGTCGTCGAAACTGTCCTTTCCGGCGAAGCTGACTTCGGTGTCGCCAGCAGTGGCTTGTTGGTTGAACGCAGCCTCGGGAAACCGATCGTCGCGGTCGCCACAATTTTTCAGGATTCCGCCACGGTCTTTCTCAGCCTAAAAAGTTCTGGCATTCGTGAGCCTCAAGACTTAATTGGGAAACGCGTCATGCTCTCTCCCGGTTACCAGAGTCAAGCCCTGCTCGCCTTGCTTCATCAGGAAAAGGTTTTCGATAAGATTATTCTCCAGAAAACCAATTACAACCTCGACTCGCTGCTAAACGGGGAAACAGACGCTTTTAACGCCTATAGCACCAACGAACCCTTCCTTGCCAAAAGCAAAAACCAGCCGGTCAATATCATCGATCCTCGCGATTATGGCATTCACTTTTATGGCGACACCCTGTTCACAACGCAAAGCATGATTGATAAGCAGCCAGAAAGGGTTGAGAATTTCCGTCGGGCCTCGCTAAAAGGTTGGAAGTACGCACTACAGAACGTTGAAGAAACGATCGCTCTGATAAAAAAAGACTACGGGGTGGAAAAATCTCTGCCGGCCTTACGCTTTGAAGCAAATGCCATCCGCGGAGTGATCAAGCCGGAGAAAATCCCGATCGGCAGCATGGACTTGGCTCAATGGGCCCAGATCACCCAGTATTTTATTGTTAACGAACAAATCTCTCCCTCATTTCGTCTCGACAGTCGTTTTCTCTATCAGCCGCCAAAAGGAATCGACTGGAAACAGCTCACTCCGATACTGTTCGGCAGCGTTCTTGTCTTTACCCTTCTGATCGCTCTTCTGCTGTTCATCTACTATACCGGACAACAGACAAACAATGCCTTGGCAAACCTCAAGGTCAGCGAGCAACGTTATCGCGATCTGGTTGAAAGTGTTCCAGGGCTCATTTATACATTTATCCCTTCTCAAGGGGGCAGCTGCTATTCGCCAAGGATCAAGCAGATCCTCGGACATCCGGTCGAGCACTTTATCGAAAACCCTACGCTCTGGCACGATTCAATCCACCCTGACGATGTCCAAATGGTTGACAGTATCCTCGCTGAGATCAAACCCGATACAGTTTACGAACTTGAGTATCGTATTGTGGACAAAGCGGGCGACTGGCACTGGTTTTCGGATCGATTCGTAAAAAGAACCTCCCCGGAAAATGGCGAACAGATAAACGGTCATGCCACGGATATTACTGAGCGAAAACAGGCACAGCAGAAGCAAACAGAGGTTGACCAGCGACTTCGTGCCGCACTGAATGCGGTATCGGATGGGATCTGGGACTGGGATGTCGTGACCGGTGAAACAACAGTCGACTGGCGAACAAAAGAGATTTTTGGCTTGGACGGCGAGAAAGAGTATTCCGCGGAGGAACTTTTTCAATATGTTGATCCTGAAGATCTTCCGCGCATCAAACAAGCTCTGGAAGATCATATCTCGGGAAAAATCGACCAATATGACCGCACCTTCCGTATTCATCGCCCAGACGGTGGAATGCGTTGGGTGCGGGGTCGGGGAAAAGTCATCGAACGAAATGAAGCCGGTAATGCATTACGCATGATCGGCACCAATACTGATATCACGACCCCAAAATTGAATGAGCAAAGGCAGCAGGAGCTGGAAGAGCAGTTACGTCAACACTATAAGATGGAAGCGATTGGGACTATGGCTGGTGGAATCGCACACGATTTTAACAATAGTCTGGCTGTGATAATCGGTAATATTGAGATGGCCAATCTGAAGTTACCGAAAGACAGCCCGGTCCTTCGCTATATCGATCAAGTAAAAACAGCTGCAAATCGTTCGAAAGAGCTGGTCAAGCAGATCCTACTTTACAGCCGGCAGGAACTGCAAAATCAGCAGCCAGTAAGAATTTCTCTGGTTATAGAAGAAACGCTTGGCCTGCTACGACCGACGATTCCAAGCAGTGTTGACATTGAATACACCGCCGACAAAGCAAGCAAAAACCTGACCATCTCCGCGGACTCTACCCAGCTACAACAGATCCTGATTAATTTAAGCAGCAACGCAATTCACGCCATGGAAGAAAAAGGTCTGCTGAAAATCGAGCTGACGTCAATTCAATTAGCTCAGGCTGAGCTACCGGCCGACAAAAATCTCAAGGCCGGAAACTACATAAAGTTGACAGTCAGCGATAATGGCAGAGGGATGTCGGAGGAGATCCTAAAGAAAGCATTTGACCCGTTTTTTACCACAAAAGAGGTTAATCAAGGGACGGGCATGGGCTTATCAGTCGTCCATGGGATTGTTGAACGTCATGCTGGCTTTATCGAAGCACAGAGCGTTGCAGGTCAAGGCAGCCAGTTTACAATCTATCTGCCGATGATCGAGACGAGCGCAGAAGAGATCCATCAACAAGAGCACCCAAGGCCACAGGGAAACGAGCGAATTCTGGTTCTCGACGATGTGGCAACCCTGGCGGAGCTTTGCGGTGAAATGCTTGCGGAGCATGGCTATCGGGTCACCACTGAAACCAGCAGCCATAAAGTCGCAAAGATGTTTCGGGAAAATCCCCTGCAATTCGACCTGTTAATCACAGACCAAACCATGCCGGGCCTTTCCGGGACAGAACTGGCAGAACAGCTGTTGCAGCTTCGACCAGATCTTCCGATCATTCTCTGCACCGGCTACAGCGCGAAAACGTCAGCCCCAAAAGCCAAAGATATCGGCATTCGAGAATTCTGCATGAAACCACTCGATCTGGAAAAACTGCTGATAACGGTGCGCCAGACGTTAGACTCTTCTCAGAGCCCCTAGCTCTTCCCCCGCCCCATTGAGCAACCGATCCCAATCACGCAAAGGCCACAGAAGATCATCAGCGCCCAGCGCATACTGTTTAAAAACGCGGGTTGAGTTTCTGCAGTAACCGGCTGGCCGTGCATCAGGTAGGAAAAAATCAGGGTGATGATCATCATGCTGGTCATCATTCCGAGGGTCCGCATACTGGAGTTGAGCCCTGAGGCAATCCCCAGATAGCGCTGCTCGACGCTACCCATGATGATGCTGACATTTGGCGAAGAGAACAGCGCGAATCCGGCGCCTAAAAACATCAGCAGTATAATGACGGTAAACAGTGATGACTCGGCAGAAAGACTCGCTGCAACGGCCAGCCCAACAGCACACAGAGCCATGCCACTGGTCGCCAGATAGCTTGCCGGAAGCCGATCGGAGAGTTTGCCGCAAAAAGGAGAAAACAGGGTCTGCATGATCGGCTGAGCGATCAGCACAGTTCCGGCCTGATGCGGACCCATCCCTTTGACATACTGCAAATAGAGACTGAGAAAGAATGTCACCCCGAAGGTCGCGGCATAATTGAACAGCGCCGCCAGATTACTCAGAGCAAACACCCGGTTATTACGCAACAGTTCGATATTCAAAATCGGGTAGCGGCTACGTGACTCCCACCAGATAAACAGAACAAAACCGAGATTGGCGACCGCCAGCAGGACCCAGGCCCACCAGCCTTTGCTCAGGTTGGAGACGCCGGCAATCAGAAGCAGGATTGCTGGCCCGTAGATCAACAGGCCCGGCCAGTCGAAGGGCTCTCCGGCGGCCTCGGCCCACTCTTCCTGCATTTTCAAACGAGCAACAAAGAAAGTCACGATGCCGAGGGGAATTAAAAGATAAAAAATCGACCGCCAGCCGAGCCCGGCCACTAACATGCCGCCGAAAAATGGCCCACAGGAAATCCCCGCATAAACACTGGCGATGGCAATCCCCAGCGCTTTCCCCCGCTCGCTGGGCGGAAAGGCTGAGACGACCATCGCCATTGTGGTCGCCATCACCATCGCGCCACCAAAACCTTGCAGGAAACGAAGCGCGATGACCATCTCGATGGACCAACTTTGAGAGATAGCTCCGCCGGTCAGGGTAAAAACCAGTATCCCGATCTGGAAAACTTTACGGCGACCGTGAATATCGCCCATCCGCCCCATCGCCAGCAAAAAAATCGAGGCTGACAACACGTAAGTCGTTTCAACCAACCCCAGCTGCATTGCACTGGCATTGAATTCCCGGCCGATGGCAGGCAAGGCCACCCCAACCGCCGACATCATAAACGGCATCAGAAAATGCGCCATGCAAACGACAAACAGAGTCGCGTTGCGCGAGGAGGCTTGGCTCATGTTATTTACGCTTTTTGCCTTTGCGCTGCTTCTTTTCCTGACTCGCTTTGAGTAAATCACCGAGGCTGCCAAAGCCGGCCGACGAAGTTTCCGGCGCATCGCTGTAGCTGGTTTCCCCAACCTCTTCTGCGTCACCACCAACTAACGCCAGAGAAATGCGGCGCTCTTCCGGCTCAACTTTTTCGATCATCACCTGCAAACTCTGGCCGACTTTAACCACGTCTTGTGGATGACGAATCCGTTGCCCCTGCCCCAACTTGGAGATGTGTAACAACCCGTCGATACCATCTTCGAGGGTGACAAAAGCCCCGAACTGGGCCAATCGGCTGATTTTGCCAGTGTGCTTTCCTCCGGCCTTGTAGATGCTACCAACTTTTTTCCAGGGATCGGCCAGAGTGTCGCGCAGACTGAAAGAAAACTTGTTATTCTCCCAATCAATTTTCTTGATGGCGATTTCCAACTCCTGCCCGATGCTGAGGATGTCGTTGACATCTTCGACCCGACCGTAGCTGATTTCGGAAATCGGCAGCAGGCCCTCAATGCCGCCAATATCGACGAAAGCACCAAAATCGCGGATATTGGTCACGCTGCCCTTGACCACCATCCCCTCTTTAAGGGTTTCGCGCAACGAAGCACGTTGCACCTCCCGCTCTTCGTCAAGAATCACCCGATGGGAAACAACGATGTTACGACCACGCTCGCTGAACTGAGTAATCCGAAACGAGAGACTCTCGCCGATCAGATCAGCCGGTTCCACCTGCCGCAGGCCGGTCTGCGAGAAAGGGCAAAATGCCCGAACATTGCCGCTGAGCTTAACCTCGAAACCGCCCTTAATCTCTTTTTCGATCCGGCCCTCGACGGGAATCTGGCTCTGGTAGGCTTGCTCCAGTTGCTCGGTGCCCGAACCACTGCCGCCAACTTTCGTCGTAAAACGCAACTCGCCACCATCACGTGAGAGAAAATAAGCGCCGATTGTATCGCCAACGGCAAACTGTCGCTCACCATCAGCATCGAGCAACTCGGCACTGGAAAGCACCCCCTCGCCCTTCTGCCCAACGTCGAGGAAAGTCCAGTCACCACCGATCTGCAGGATGGTCGCCTCGATCTTTTTGCCCCGCTCCAGCGGTTGACCGACATCGGCCAGACTCGCTTCGAACATTTCGGCAAAGCTGCCTTCGTCTTCGTTCAATTCATCATCGTCAAATCTATCGTCGCTCATCGCCGCTATTCCTTTATCGCAATTGGTGTAGAAGGGAGATTAGCTGGTTTTGCCTCTGGAGTAAACCGCCCAAAGACAATTGTGCTTTTGCTCGCGGCTGCTATCTTTTATAGAAGATTCAGATCTCTAACTGGCTGAAATATTAAGGGGTGGAATGAAACCGAAGAGCTGGGTTGAAAGCCTGAACTGTGCCATCGAAGGAATTCTCTGGGCGGTCAAAAACGAACGTCATTTGCGCTACCATTTTCTTGCCGCGCTGGTGGTCCTGTTTCTCGCCCTGTTTTTTCGGGTCTCCGCACTCGAATTTTTTCTGCTAATCCTGGCCGCGATCCTGGTCATCTTTGCCGAACTGATCAACACCTCAATTGAAGCGCTGGTCGATCTGGTCACCGACGAATATCACGAGCTGGCCAAACGAGCAAAGGATATCGCTGCCGGTGCCGTTTTGGTCACCAGCGTTGGCGCGGCAATTCTCGGCTATCTGGTTTTATCCGGCTATATTTTTCCGCTGTTCGACAGTGAACCGACGCTGATTCAAGAGCCACAGGGAACCGTTCCGGTCGGTGCCCTGTTGATGGTGGTCATCCTGGTGGTGCTACTGAAGGCAAAATACAACCACGGCACACCACTGCATGGTGGCATGCCGAGCGGCCATGCAGCGATCGCATTTTCGATTGCTGTTTCTGTGATGCTTTCTGGAAGTGGGCTTTTGATCAGCTTGATGGTCCTGCTACTCGCGGTTCTGGTCAGCAAAAGTCGGATGATGATGAGAATTCACACGCCGAAAGAGGTCTGGCTCGGTGCTGCCCTCGGAACGACCGTCACCCTGCTGGCTTTTCTCTTTTTCGACTGATCGGCTACAGGGCAGGCGGCAACAATCTGCTGTTATCGACCCGGCTCAACATGGCAGGTGCCACTGGTTCAGGTTCAATATCAACAAGTTTTTTTGCCAAGAAAGGGACCTCCAAGGTCAGATCCGCCTCGCTGAAACGACTGGCGGCATTCCACAACATCCAACCATTACTACCAACGGCATCACTGCCATTGATCTGGGCCAGAACTTCGGCAGCCTTGAAACTGCGTCGGTCAAAAGCATAGTCCCGGAAGGCCTGCAACCAGGGACGAAAACGCTCCGGCGCTAACTTGCTTAGCTTCTGCGCCTTCTGCAACGATTTGGCAATCACTTGGTACGGATGTTTAACCGGGTTGCCGTAGCCGGGAACCCCGTGCGGGAAACCGGAGGGGTAGAGCATCGGCGACAGATAATCGACGCGCTCACCCAAATCGACCAGTCGCTGGCCGATTTTGCCATCACGATGTTTCCAACAGACGTAACCGAAAATATTTGCCGAGGTGAAGACTGGATAGCTGGCAAGCCGCTGCTTGGCTTGACTGAGGAACGTATTTATCGCGGCAACGCGGCTATCATCGGTCGTTTCCTGCGAAAAAACCAGATCAGATTTGGACGGGAAGCGAATATAATCAAATTGGATTTCATCGAACCCAAGCTGAGCAGCTTCTTCAGCCACCGCAAGATTATAATCACGAACCTGCTGGTTGAAAGGATCACTCCAGCTCATTTTTTCCCGATCCTGCCAAAGCTGTCCGTCTTTGGTATGAGCTGCGAATTCAGGCCGCTGTTTGGCCAGTAAATCATCCTTAAACACGACCATCCGACCAATGGTGTAAATTCCCCGCGCTTTGAGCTCGGCAAGAAGTTCCGGCAGGTCTTTTAACGGCCGTACCTGTTGGGCACCGATCTGCTTGGCCAATGGAATCTTGCTGCGATAAGCGATATGACCGCGCGAGGATTTAATATCGATAACCAACGCGTTCAGCTCTGCAGTTTCAATTAGTTCGATAATCTGCTGCCGCTTGCTGCGAACATCGGCAGCCCAGAAAGACAGATAGAGAGCTTTGGGGACAAAAGGCTGCAGAGAAACCTGCATTGAAGAATCGACGGGAACTTTGAGCGGTCGATAACCGGGCCGCCGGACAACAACGTTTTCATCAGCTGTCGATAGCGCAAAACGGCCACCAGCGTCGCTGACCATCGAATCATCGACTGTATGCAGCTCGACACCGGAGAGTAGCTTGCCAGTCACAGAATCGCTCACCGAACCAAAAACCTGCTGGGCTTGTGCGGTCGCAGACAAGAAAAATAGAAAAAGAAAAGTAAGGGTTAGTATCCAGTGTCCGATTTTCACAGCGCTCTCCATTCATTTACTCCTGTAAACATCGGATGACATACAAGCAAACAATAAAAAGTAAAAACAAGCTAGATGTTTATTGTCGGCACTTAATAAGCTTTTCTTTAGAAAATTATCATGTCCTTCTGTTATTTCGCAGAAAAAAATCGATATTTGCTTTTGAGTGCGGCTTTGTAGGTGTTTTCAACGGGCAGGAGTGTGCATTTGCGCAGTTCGTTTTTGTTGATCTGGGAGTGTTTTTTTACGGGAGGGCACGTTTATTTTCATTGTCAATGGGGCTAAGTTAGCAACCATCGAACGGTTGTTGTGGCAGGCGACCTAAGATATTCGTTTTCATAGACCTCCCTAAAAAAAGCATTAACCCGCAGCCCCCCTCCAAGGCTGCGGGGCTTTTTTTGTCTTTTTTTTGCCGCAAGCATCAATTCTTCAGCAGCTGTTGAGCACCTCGGACAAGTTGCTCGGAAAAACTCTGCAGTGGCGCTGACTGCAAATTCCAGCAATGCCAATAGAGTTCAACCGGAAGAGCTGTGCCGGGCAACGGCTCTTGTAATTCACCACTATTGCGCAGCGCGACACTCTGCCAATCCGGCACCATCCCATAACTGTAACCGGCAGCAATCACCTGTAAAAACTGTTCGGGAGCGGGGATATGATGGCAAGGCAAAGAGGCCGGAAGACCACCCAGATGCTGTTCCAAAAAACGGTAATGCAACCGATCATTGCGGTTAAAGATGACTGCCGGAGCTTGCTCAACAGCAGGCAAAGACAAGCCGTCAGCAAACCAGCGATCGATAAAATCTGGAGTCGCCAACAGACGGTAGGTCATCACCCCGAGCAGCTCGACCCGGCAACCCTGCATGGCACGTGATTCATTACTGATACAACCAACCACGTCACCATCACGCAGAAACATATGGGTCTGTTCCTGATCATCGACCCGTAGATCGATTAATAGATTAAACTGACGCATCAGTGGCTGAATCGAATCAATGAACCAGCTAGCCAAGCTGTCGGCGTTAATGCCAATGGCCAAAGAGGTCGGTCCTTTTTCGACAGCAGCAGTCAATTCCGTAGAGAGACCATCTTCCAGCAATTTAACTTGCTGATAGTGTTTCAGCAGCGCCTTGCCCGCATCAGTCGGTTGCGGTGGCGAACTGCGGGTCAACAGCAATTGTCCGCTTTGGTCTTCCAATTGGCGAATCCGCTGTGACACCGCCGATTGGGTTATAAACAGCACCCTGGCGGCGCGCTCAAAACCACCCTCGGAAACCACCTTGGCAAAAGCCTCTATCAGTTTGTAATCAAGCATATCGACACATTAGCAGAACTAATCACATCTCTAAAAGATTAATTTTACTTTTCAGCGCTGAGCGCATAATTTGCCGGTAACGATTTAAGCTTTTGGAGGTAGATATGTTTTCGTTTTTTCAAGGGATGGGGCTCGGCGGAGGATTGATCATCGCCATCGGCGCGCAGAACGCATTTGTCCTGTCACAGGGCGTGCGACGTAATTACCCGTTGCAGACCGCTTTCGTCTGCAGCATCTGCGATGCCACCCTGATTCTCGTTGGCGTCAGCGGTGTCGGCGCACTCGTCGCCAGCAATCCGCAGTTAGCCCAACTGGCCACCTGGTTCGGAGCACTGTTCCTCTTTTGGTACGGCAGCCGTTCATTCCGCTCAGCACTGCAGGGTGGCCGCTTGGAAACAAAAGCGGATCAAAGCTTGTCGCGCCGCAAACTACTGCTGACCACACTGGCGCTAACCCTGCTCAATCCGCACGTTTATCTCGACACCATCGTTCTGGTCGGCAGTATCAGCGGCCAATTGGCTGATTCCGACCGATATATGTTTGGCGCTGGAGCGATCAGCGCGTCGATTCTCTGGTTTTTCAGCCTCAGTTTTGGAGCCGGCTTACTCGCGCCGCTGTTTCGCAAGCAGATCGCCTGGCGTTGCCTCGACGGCTTTGTCTGCCTGACCATGTGGGCTATCGCCGTATCGCTGCTTTGGCCGGAAGTACAACAACTCCTCACTTAAGCCGAAAATTGGTAGAGATAGTGCGTTAAATCGATCTTTCCCGCAGTATCAAAGGAGATGCCTTCTGCTACCAGCAAATCCTGTTGCAACAGATTGCCTTCGCCGTCCCGGCGAGGGCTTACTTTCCCCTGACTATTGATCACCCGCTGCCAAGGCACGTCGCTGCCCGGTGGCAGCGCAGCCATGGCAAAACCAACGGTTCGTGCAGTACAGCCGATTAAATGACCGATCCGCCCGTAGGTCGAAACCATCCCCGGAGGAATTTGCCGCACCAAAGTATAAATCTGTTGATAAAGTGGATTGAGGGCTTTGGCCATGCTTTACATCTCTTCTGCCACAGGAGTAAACTGCCTTGCCGTACCCCCTTTTTAAGCGAGGAACAGATGCAGGCAACCAACGAACATCCTTTTGACCGTTTGACTCCCAGCTTTATCATGGATGCCATCGAAACGCAGGGATTTTATTGCGACTGCCGGATCTTTGCCCTCAACAGTTATGAAAATCGTGTGTATCAGATCGGGATCGAAGATACGGACCCGCTGATCGCCAAATTCTATCGTCCCGAGCGCTGGACGAACCAGCAAATCATCGAAGAGCATCAATTCACCCAGGAGTTAGCAGAGCAGGAACTGCCAGTGGTTGCCCCCTGGCAGAATGATGCTGGCGAATCGCTGTTCGATTATCAGGATTTCCGCTTTACCCTTTATCCGCGTAAAGGCGGCCATGCGCCGGAACTGGATAATCTTGAGCATCTAAAAGTCCTCGGACGACTGCTCGGACGCATTCATCTGATCGGTGCACGTACGCCTTTTTTTGACCGCCCCAAGCTGGATAGCCAAACCTTTGGCCACCAGAATGTGGCGCTGATCGGGGAAAAGTTTATCCCGACCGATTACCGCGAATCGTACCAAAGCTTGACCCGTGACCTGTTGCAGATGATCGATGAACGCTTTGCCCGACTGCCGAACATCCGCAACATCCGGACGCACGGAGACTGCCACAGCGGCAACATGCTCTGGCGTGATGGTGCGCCGAACTTCGTTGACTTTGACGATGCGCGGATGGCGCCAGCGATGCAGGATTTGTGGATGTTGCTATCTGGGGAGCAAGAACAGCAACGCCTGCAGATGGAGAAGATTCTCGAAGGATATCATGATTTTAACGATTTCAATTTTCAGGAGTTACAGTTGATTGAACCGTTGCGGACGTTACGGATTATCAATTATTCTGCCTGGCTGGCGACACGCTGGGACGATCCGGCGTTTCCTCGCACGTTTCCCTGGTTTAACACTCTGCAGTACTGGGGGGAGCATATTTTGGAGTTGCGGGAGCAGTTTTCGGCTTTACAGGAGCCTGCGCTGTCTCTTTGATTCTTTAGAATCTTAAAACCGTGGGCTTGCGCGCCCACACTGCGCCTTACTCTTTTGTCTCGTCACAAAAGAGTAAGCAGAAAAAGGCACCCCGTTGTTTCCGCCCGCTACGCGGGAACCTGCGTTACGCAATCAATTCGGGGCCCTTCACATGCGCTTCGCTTAGGCTCACGGCAAACCTCCCGAATCGATCACTCCACTCCGGCGGAAGCCAAAGGGGGTTGAAGTTCAAAAACGTATTTGACCCTCCTCCCCCGTGTGACGTAGCCGGAGCAGCAGAGACAAACGCTGCAAAAAGCCGGAGAGTTGAGCGAAGCGAATGGCGAAGGCGCAGCGGTTGGCTTTGATGCGCAGGGAACCCGCCAAAGGCGGGCAAGGAGTTCGGGGTGTCTTTCTTTGCTTCGTTTCTTTGGACAAGCAAAGAAATGAAGGCGGCTGTCGGGCCGCAACCCGACGGTTTT
>CALZLE010000223.1 GCA_945788205.1 uncultured Desulfuromonadales bacterium | reverse complement strand
GCCTGTTGTCGTGATCGACGGGAAGAATCGGGGGAAATCGTTCGGAGATAGGTGATGTTCTCGGCACCGGAACGACAAAGACTGGCCAGCAATCTGGCTCGCAATTTACTCTGATCTGAGTGACCTCCAACCGGCAGCAGGATATGTTTAACGTCAGTCAGTTGCCACCCTTGCGGCGCCCGCAGGACAACAACGTCACAAGCGACCGTGCGCATAATTCTTTCAATATAATCAGCACTCTGCTCGACCTCAAACTGCCCCAACCCGAGCAACAGACTTTCGCAGCGGTGCTCCTTGGCTACCCGGCTGATTTCCTGGCGCGGCTGCTTCGCTACCGTGGTTAATGCCTCTGGTGAGAATCCGGTTTCAATCGACGTTGCCAAGACCTCGCCTAAAACTGCTTGAAAATCCTCCAGAGATCTTTCGCCAGAGATGGCTTCGGGACTGACCACCGACAACATGAGCGCTCGTCCAACACCGGGGGGAGCCAAAGCGTTGGCGACCATCATCAAACCTTTTGCACTGGCTGGATTGGCAATCGGTACCAACACCAAGGGACTGCGCCCACGCAACCGGGTTAAATGTGGATCCATTGCTTCCTTCGCGGCATCGACAACATGTGCCCGACGGGCAAACAGTGTCAGGTACAACACCCCGCCAATCGTCAACCAGGCGGCAGTTATCAAGCCAGCATCCGGAACAGCCATCGCCTGAAAAACCCCGAGCAAAGCACAGGCACTTCCGCCAACAATTGGGATCAGTGGGAAAAAGGGCAATTGGAATGGGGGCCGACGATTGCCAGCTCTGCGCCGAGCCAGTATGGCCATCCAGTGAACCAGAGCAAAAGTCAGTAAAAAGATCAAACTGGCGGCGGCACCGGCAGAGGCAACATCTGAGAGCAACAGGATCAAAATCAGCATCGGCACACCACTGGCCAGCACAGCAGCGACCGGTGTATTGCGCAACTCGTGAATAAAACCGAAATGGTGCGGAAGAGTGCGATCACGGGCCATGGCCAATGCCATCCGCGAAGCGGCGAACAGGTTGGCATAAAGCGCCGACAGCATTGCCAATACAGCTCCTGCGATAACCAGCCAAAAACCTGCTTTCCCGAGATAGTTCTGTGCTGCAAGGGCTAAAAGGGCGTCCGGATTGGCGCGACTGAACTCAGTAATCGTTTGATTGTCGGGCACCCCAACGGCGGCAACAACAAACAGAAGAGGCAAGTAAATGGCCAGTGCCGCGCCCAAAGAAAGGAGCATGGCACGGGGAATTATTCGCTCAGGTTGGCGAACCTCGCCACCGACGGCAGCGATCAAATCAAATCCCTGCAGGGTGATAAAAGTGTAGCCCATAGCCTGCAGCACACCAATGCCACCCGTGGGGAAAAAAGGACTCAAGTTATGACTGATGGTGCCATCCTGCCGGCCACCCAAAACCCAGCAACCTCCCAGGATCAGCATGACAAACAACAACATCTTGCAGATGTTTGTCAGCTGACCACCTTCTCCACTGCGGCGGCACAGCAAGGTGGCATAAATCAGAATTGGCATGGCGGCCAGAGTCAAGTGCGCGCCACGTCCGACGAATTGCTCTGCAATGGCTGGGAACAGGCTGGACAGAGCAAGGGATGCGTAAGCGGCAAAACCGAGAGCGTATAAAGCTCCGGCCATAATTGAAGCAAACCAGGCGATCCAGCCGATCATAAATGCGGAACGAACCGACAGAACTTTTTTGGCAAAGGTATAAGTACCACCAGATTCGGGAAAAGAACTGGCCATTTCGGCAAAACTGAGGACTGTCAGCAACGCGATTAAGCCGTTGAGAGCAAAGGCAAGAATCGCCGCGGGTCCGGCCGTGGCAAAAGCAACTCCTGCCAGAGCAAGGATGCCGCCACCAACAATGGCACCGATCCCGACTCCGGTTGCGCCAAGCAAACCAATCGTTCGTTGATCTTTATCCGCGGTCATAGACTCTTTTCGAAAACATGGGTGGGTGAATCTGTCAAAAATCAAAGCATTCTAGATTTTACCTTAAACTATCACAATCTTCTGACGCGATAGCTGACTATTCACTCTCGCTTACAAACGGAGGACCAATTTAGCCAGCTCTCTTTCACCATCGCAAGAATCGGGTTGGCCACTGTTTGACAAACTGCTAGGCTCAAAATATGCAAACTGGAGAAGAGGATATGCAGGATCAGGATTACCAACGGATCACCAAAGCGATTGAGTTTCTTAAAAACTCAGCCCTCGATCAGCCAACGCTCGACGCAGCGGCTCGACAGGTCGGCCTGAGTCCTTATCACTTTCAGCGCCTCTTCAAACGCTTTGCCGGAGTCAGTCCAAAACGGTTTTTACAACACCTGACCAGTGAGCATGCCAAACAATTGCTGCGCCAATCGACATCCGTGCTGGAGACCAGTTTTGCCGTCGGCCTGAGCAGCCCGAGCCGCTTGCACGATTTGCTGATCAATGTCGAAGCGGTCACCCCCGGTGAGGTAAAATCTGGCGGAGAAGGACTGCTGATAGATTACGGCATTCACCCAACGCCATTCGGCGATTGCTTGCTGGCGCAGACCGACCGGGGTATTTGTCGACTGGATTTTATCGATACCGATCATCAGCAACAGATTCTACAAAAACTGCAAGCCGACTGGCCGCACGCGCAGCTACAGAAAAACGCTCAATCAACCGCTGCAACTGTTGCTCAAATTTTTAACTCACCGCAAACAGGACAAACCCCGCTCACCCTCTTATTGCGCGGCACAAACTTCCAACTGAAAGTCTGGCAGGCCCTGCTGAACATCCCGCCCGGGACGATTACCAGCTACGGTCATCTCGCTAAGCAACTTGGCCAACCAACGGCCAGCCGCGCCATCGGCACAGCTGTCGGGCATAATCCAATCGGCTATCTGATTCCCTGTCATCGTGTCCTGCGCGCCGATGGCAACATTGGTGGCTATCGTTGGGGCATTGAACGCAAACAGGCCATTCTGGGTTGCGAATTTTCCCAGCTGGAAACTCTATCAAACTGATCTCGATCACCCTGAGCACGAACTACCCTTGTCAGATTTAAGTCAGACTTCCCTGCTACACTCGCAACAGCTTTAAACAGGGAGATTATGAAATATTTACTACTCGGGTTCTGTCTGCTTTTTCTACTGACCGTACCCAGTCTTGCCGACAATATTGAAGATCAAGCGTTAACAACGGCACGCAGTTTTGCGGAGCTGGTTAACGATGGTAATTTCCAGGCTGCTTACTGGACTGGCTCACCACTGCTACAACTGGCCAACGCGGAACAGGAATGGCTTGATCGTATAGACCGCGACCAGAAAGTTCTTGGCAGAGTTCTCACTCGAGAACTGAAGAAAACGCGCTCAATAACCAGCCTCGCAGGCTTTCCCGACGACACTTATCAGGTTGTTCTCTTCAATTCCAGAACAGAGCACAAAACCAAAGCTCACGAAACCTTACTTTTGCATCAGGTCGGAGGCCTCTGGCGGGTCTGTTCCTACAAAATACACTGATTACAATAATTACGCTGTCCGGAGGGGGGAAGGGGCAAGCTGCGAAGAGCAG